>JBGPYG010000427.1:0-2719 GCA_041493085.1 Pyrinomonadaceae bacterium
AGAAAAACGATTGACAGAAGCGGTAGCGCCTGGGTTGATTTATTTCTGCGGCAGACTCTTGCCCAAGACACACCCGGTCGCTACCACCACCCCAGCGCGGCTGCCGTGCCGGGGACCTCGGTCCGCCCCCGGTTCTGATAGTTGAGTGTCGACCGTTCGCCAAAGTAGCGACCGGCCCTAAACACAAGTTGAATTTCACCATCTCGTTTCTACCACTTCCTGTTCTGGCAGTTGTGCATCAAGCCGGTCGCTACCACCACCCCAGCGCGGCTGCCGCGCCGGGGACCCCGGCCCGCTTCCGGTTCTGATAGTTGAGTGTCGACCGTTCGCCAAAGTAAACTGAGATTGAAAACTAACCGCCAAGCCGCCAAGAACGCCAAAGAGAATTACGAATAGATGCTGGACTTGTTGTCGTGAAAGGTGTCACGATCTTTCTGTTCCCTTTGCGTCTTGGCGGTTCAGGCCGGCTTTTAGCTTCTTATGAAATCAACCATCATGAAATTTGGCGGCACATCCGTCGAAGGCGCTACCGCTTTCAAGAATGCCGCGCGGATTGTTTTCGACCGCCAGGCTTTGCGACCGGTCGTAGTTGTCTCCGCCATGTCCGGCTTTACTGATGCGTTACTTGGTGGCCTGCAACAAGCTGTGACTGTCGGGGTGGCAAAAGGCGCGGCTGGCCTCGAAAAACATTTCGATCGTCACCTGAGAGTAATCGAGGCATTGTTGTCTGAAACAGCTCCGCGAATGCGCGCGCTGGTAGATCAAAGCCGCGCTGAGATTGCGGAACTCTTGAAGACAGCGGCCGCAGAATTTGGTGACGCCAGGGTTAGTGAAGTCGAGGTTGGTGAAGCTCACAAGCGACGCAAGTTTTTTGCGGATGCGATTGTCTCTTACGGTGAACGGCTGTCGGCAGCGATGCTCGCCGCCGTGCTGATGGAGAACAAAGTCCTGGCCAGGGACGTTGACGCACGCCGCTGCATTATCACTAACGACGACTACGGCTGCGCAGCGCCGCTAATGGATGAAACTTTCCGCAACACGCAGGAACAACTGCAACCTCTGATTGAGTCGTCATGTGTTCCCGTGCTCGGAGGTTTTATTGGATCCACGGTGACTGGAGAGACGACAACCCTGGGACGTGGCGGCTCGGACTACACCGCAGCGCTCATCGGTGCTGCCCTCGAAGCCAGCGAGATTCAAATATGGACCGACGTGCCGGGTGTATTGACAGCAGATCCTCGCCTGGTATCACACGCTCGCACGGTTCCTCAACTCTCTTTCGAGGAAGCTGCCGAGCTGGCTTATTTTGGCGCCAAGGTGCTTCACCCGAAGACGCTGCATCCGGCGATTGAAAGAGATATTCCGGTGCGCATCTGTAACTCGCGCGCTCAGGAAGGTGGCAGTACGCTTGTCGTTGGCGAGACAAAGAAATCGCCGCAGACGGTAAAGGCCATCGCTCATAAAATGGGAGTCACCACCGTTCAGGTTACTTCGACCCGAATGCTTGGCGCTTACGGCTTCCTGCGCGCTTTGTTCGAAATCTTTGATGAACACAAGACCGCCGTAGATGTCGTGACAACATCTGAAGTCAGCGTTTCGTTATCACTTGACGACACGACGGCGCTGCCCGCCATTGTTGCCGAATTGGAAAAACTTGGGACAGTGTCTGTCGAAGAGAAACGCGCGATTCTTTGTGTTGTAGGCGAAGGTTTGCGCAGCACCCCCGGTATTGCAGCCCGCATCTTCTCGACCATTAGCGACATAAATGTTTCGCTCATCTCGCAAGGCGCCTCGAGAATTAATCTCACCTTCGCAGTCGAGGAGGAGCGTGCTCGTGAAACTGTGGCGCGGCTCCATAAAGAGTTTTTTGAGAACACAGAAAGTGAAGACGCCCTGCGGGAATTCAACGACCTTGGCGCCGAAGTTTCAGCATAGTTTTGTAAACTAAACTGTAGTTTAGAGGCGGGCATTGCCCGCCGATTCAAGATGTGATTTCAAAGGCTTCTTAAACCTCCCTCGTTAAGGCGGCGGGCAATGCCCGCCTCTAAACGTCCGTAAGAGAATGCTACGCTATGAACGTTATCGAGCTAACGCGCAAACTGATCGATATTCCCTCGGTGACTGGTGACGAGAAGAGCGTTGGCGAGTTCCTCGCGTCGCATCTCGAAGATTTGGGCTACCAAGTCGAGATGCAAGCGGTCGCCGCAGATCGGTTCAATGTGATTGCCACCACTAACGCATCGCCTCGCGTGGTGCTCTCGACTCACATGGACACTGTGCCTCCGCATATCGTTTCCAGTGAGAATGAAGAAAAGATTTTCGGACGCGGCGCCTGCGATGCCAAAGGAATTATAGCCGCTCAGATCATGGCAGCCGAGCGCCTGCGTGGCGAGGGCATACAAGAAGTTGGCCTGTTGTTTACGGTAGATGAAGAACAAAGCAGCCTGGGCGCGCAGGTTGCAAATTTGGATAAACCCGCCTCGGAAAGCGCGTATTTGATCAATGGCGAGCCGACGGATAATAAACTGGCGAGCGCGACCAAGGGCTCACTACGACTGAACTTGCGCACGAAAGGGCGCGCCGCGCATTCCGCTTATCCGGAGCAGGGCGAGTCGGCGATTGAAAAGTTGCTGGACGTTCTTCAGAGTATCCGCGCCTGCGAGTGGCCGGAGGACGACATGCTGGGCGAGACTACTTGCAACATCGGCGTTATTCGCGG
>JBGPYG010000431.1:0-2550 GCA_041493085.1 Pyrinomonadaceae bacterium
AGCAGTAGCGACCGGGTTGCTTTTCTTATCAGAACCGGGAGCAGTAGCGACCGGGTTATTTTTCTTATCAGAACCGGGAGCAGTAGCGACCGGGTTATTTTTCTTATCAGAACCGGGAGCAGTAGCGACCGGGTTGTTTTCGACTCAGGTTGAGACCCGGTCGCTACTACCACCCCACGCGGACTGCCCGCGCGGGGAACCGGGTCTGCTCCCAGTTCTGATAATCACGTGAACCAAACCAAATATCGCCCCTACGGGGCCAGGCCGTAAGAGTCTCGCGTAATCTGTAATCATCCGGTCCCTACGGGACTTCCTTGCAGCTTTGCCAAAAGTCTTGCTGAGTTCAAAGCAATAAACTTCAAATAAGCTTTGAACCCAAGGTGACGGTGGAGTAAACTCAGCCCCACTTAAACCGTTTCGGACCGAGCACCGTAGGCGAAGGGTTTGAGCGTTAGCGCTCTGGCCAATCCCGCTGGGGGTAACAGCCACTGAAGACGGAACGATGATTTGCTCGCGCCCCGAATAGCAAAGAGAGTGGCGACACCTCAGGCCCACTCATGGAGAAGCGTCATGCCAGACATCGAGATCACTTGCGCGGAATGTGGAGAGGTCTTTCCTTTCACCGAACGCGAGCAGGAATATTATCAGGAGCGCAACTTAACCCATCCGAAGCGTTGCAAGCCTTGCCGGGATGCGCGCCGCTCAAACTTTGGAGGTCCAAAGGGACAGGGCGGCGAACGTCAGAGATTCGAAATCACCTGCGATCAGTGTGGGAAGAGCGACACGGTGCCCTTTAAGCCTTCGACTGGTAGGCCTGTCCTGTGTGGTGATTGCTTCAGCGCAAATCGCGCCGCACAGCCACGGACTTGAGATACCCAGTCCTGCTGAAGCCGAGCTGGACTAGCCTCACCGCGGACGACGAGATCGGTCCGAGCACTTTGCCTGGAGGCCGCTTTGTCAGTTCGAGAAGTGCGCTTAGATCATCACTATGAGTTACGAAACCATTCAATTCGAAATGCGTGGGGCAGTTGCTGTCATCACGCTTAATCGTCCGGACTCGTTGAATGCCTTAACCACCGAAGTGGGCCGTGAGTTTCAAGCAGCCGTTAATGAAGCTCGTGATCGAGGCGCGCGCGCGGTGGTTGTAACGGGCGCAGGTCGAGCGTTTTGTGCCGGAGGCGATCTGCGCGAAATGCGGAAGATGGCGGAGCGAGAGGGCAAAGTAGAAGCGTTCTTCGACGAACCTTTGCGCCTGCTGAACGAATGCATACTGCTAATTCGTCGCGCATCCTTGCCATTCATTGCCGCGGTTAACGGCGCGGCTTCTGGCGGTGGTTGTAACCTGGCACTGGCTTGCGATCTCGTCGTCGCTGGTGAGAGCGCGCGATTCAATCAGGCTTTTATCAAGATTGGCCTGGTTCCCGATTGTGGTGGCAGCTTCATCTTGCCGCGGCTGGTGGGTTGGAAGCGCGCCGCCCAACTGATGATGACGGGAGACGTATTGACGGCCGAGCGCGCTCTGGAAATGGGAATGATTAATGCGGTTGTCCCCGACGGGGAGTTGCTCGCGAGGGCGATGGCGATGGCTGAAAAGCTCGCCCAGGCGCCGACCGCGGCAATTGGCCGAATCAAGGAATTGTTGGAAGCAAGCGCGACAAATGATTATGGCGGACAACTGGAACTCGAACGAAAGGTGCAAATTCAGTCCGGGCTAACAAAAGATTTTAGAGAAGGCGTCGCAGCCTTTATTGAGAAGAGGCCACCGAAGTTTGTTGGAGGATAAATTCTCAAGGTAGTTTTGGAAGGTTGCGAGCCGCTGGTTTGAACTGGCGGCTCTTTTATTTGAGTTCCGAGTTCCGAGTTCCGAGTTTGAGGTCCACGTTTTGAGTGCGATCCAAATTTCAGCTTCTTGGGGTAAGTTATGGCCTCCGCAAAGATTTCTAACTCGAAACCTGGAACTCGAAACTCGAAACCCGAAACTACAGTTTGGTTATGGACTCGTTAACTTATTTTCAGCTTCTGCGCCGCAACCGTCCTTTCAGACGATTGTGGTGGGGGCAGGTCATTTCCGAACTCGGCAACTGGTTTAACTTCATTGCCGGGTTGGGACTTGTGCGGCTCATCTCACACGGAGACGCCTCGGTGACCACCATCATGCTGCTCTGCCGCATGGTCCCCTTCACACTGTTTGCACCATTGGCAGGGGCATTCGTGGATCGCTGGTCGCGGCGCGCGGTGATGATTGCCAGCGACATTGCCCGCGTAGCGGTTGCGCTCGGATTTCTTCTTGTGCAAAGGCCGCAGGATCTTTGGATCGCTTACCTCTGCACCGCGTTGCTCTCTTTCTTTGGATCGTTCTTCGAGGCGGCGAAGAGTGCTGCCATGCCCAACATCACCGGCGAGCGAGACTTGCTGGCAGGAAATGCGTTGATGTTTTCTTCGCGCTTCCTGTTGATGTCTCTGGGCGCCGCGCTTGGTGGTTTGACTGCCGCTAACGTGGGCTATCGCGCAGCTTTCATCGTCAACGCGGTGTCCTTCTTCGGTTCGGCT
>JBGPYG010000288.1:0-5601 GCA_041493085.1 Pyrinomonadaceae bacterium
GAAAAGTTGTGTGTGATGCTCAAGTCAACCGGGGGCGGAGCATCCCGAGAGGTTGAAGCGTTGCTAATCGTTGGCTGCTCGCGCACTCCCATCCGCAGACTACTTAGCGCCAACTGGCCGGCATTAGGGATTTCGATCCAGCCGTGTGCGGTTCCAGAGCGGCCGGTTTTCTCATCACGCACTCCCACGCGAACCTGGTAAAGTCCGGGTCCGATATAAACCGGATAGCCATAAGCCAACTCCCCCGCTCTGGCTGCTTCAACTGAACGTGCGTCGATTGTGAGGCGGTTATTGAAAACCGCTCCGGCATTGCCTCGAGCATCAAATACGGTGCCCGCAATAATGACCACCGCCGTCTGTTTTCCGTTTACCGGCGCGAAAGAAAAAAACTCGGTCGGCACTTGCATAGCCGCTGAAAGCATCGCTCCTCTGGCTGCTGTGTTTATGTAATTCAGGCTTAATGAAATCGGGATATCGTGGGCGGGGTAAGGTGCGAGCATCACTTTCCGAAGTTCGGTCTCAGACGACTTTACCGTTTCTTGTTGACTCTCCTGCTTTCCCTTCTCGGCCTTCGTCACCTTAGCAACAGACGGCTCCGGCTCTTTATCGAAAAAGCCGCGACGCACTTGAACGACAAGGTCCGGCTTGCCCACAACCTTTACCTCAATGCGGCGAAATTTGCTGGCGTGCTGCGTTTCATTGTCGGGCTTCCAGGCGAGAAGATAATAGGCGGCAGTTTCTTTCAACGCGCGACTCAAACCCGGCTCCAGTGAGTTTGTATTGAAGACGGCTTTTCCACCAGTGTCTGCCGCCAACGCATTCAAGCAGTCCTGCGATGCGAGCAACTCGCCACTGTTGGCGCGTTGAACTCTTCCCGACGGATCAAACTGCGACTCGCTGCTGGCATCACTCAGGCTGGCCACCAGGCCGCGTGCATCCATCGAGTAGATCACCACGCCGCTGCGCGCTGCCGCGCTGGTGATTCGTCGAAGCCGGTACAGAGAGTCTGAATTGCGATCATCGAGGAAGAAGCCGCCGGAGATGAAAAATACCAGCTTGCGACCCGGAAGCTTGTTTGCCGATCGAATCAAGCCTTCGAGTCCGGTCAGAGTATTCGCCGTCACATAGCCGGCCTGTTGCACCAGTGAACGGGCGCGACTGTTCACCAGCGCCTCGGCTGCTTCCCGCGTCATTCCCGGATTGAGTCTAATAGTTTCGTCGATGAACCAGGTGGTGATATCGCGGTCATAATTCGTAATCAATAGCCCTTGATACTCCGACATCGCCGGGCGATCAAAGTCTCTGACAGAGTACGGACGAAGCTTGAGTCGTTCGAGGGCGGCGCGCAGTACTGCTTTGTTATCGGTGAGTTGTTGGAGAAAACCGATTTGACCACTGCCGGACGCGATCGCTGCCTCGTCGTTTTGGCCCATCTCTTGATCGATGAAGCGCGTGATCAATTTTCGCGTGGTCGCAAGGGCGGTCATATCCAGATGCAGATCGTCTACGTAGAAAAACACCGGTCGGCCGCGATCCAGCGGGGCGGGGCCGGCAGCCTTCGGAGTGTCTGGACGCGTTGAAGAACCACGAGCTGCCGCAAGCTGAGATTCTTCGTTAATGCTCCCGGCGGTGATCTTTTCAAAAAACTCAACCGGCTTGAGCTTCCCATCGATGCGCAGTTCGAAGTCCTCGCGTTTCAAACCATTCACGAAGCGGCCCTGCTTGTCGAAAACCATGACGTCGGTTTGCACCAACTCAGTGTAGACGCGCAAGACATCGGACTGACCCTGGCCTTTCGAGTCCGACGGCGTTTGCCCGTGGCCACGCTGCGGGCAGACAAGCAGGCACGCGACGAGGCAAACCAGCAGGCAGGGCAATGCCGCAAACTTCGCCATCTTGATATTGGAAGACGATGAATGCATATTCCGAAGCGTAAAAACGAGGCAAGTCCGGGGAGACCTTGTTAGGGAGCAACCCAAGAAGGCAGGCCTTCTCTTCTGCCAGGAGTTGCGCGAGTGGCTGTCGCAGTAACTATGTATCAGACCAGAGCCGGGACGCAACAAGAAAACTTTGATCGCCAAGCCATCGTAATAGACAGCACAGCATAAAAAAGCCTATCGTCAGCAGCCGAAACTGGGGTCCGGAACTGAGGCTAATAAAATCTTCATAAATGAGTAACAATCTTCCCACCGTCTCGATTGACCACATCAACAAGAGTTTTGGCGACTTCACCGCAGTCAGTGATCTGAGTCTGGCCGTCTATCCGGGCAGGGTCTATGGACTGCTCGGCCCAAACGGCGCTGGCAAAACAACGACCATCCGGATGATAGTCAACATTACTGCTCCCGATTCCGGCCGGATAGAAGTGTTTGGCCGGCAGATTACTGCCGAACTGCAAGACCGGATTGGTTACCTGCCGGAGGAGCGCGGACTCTATAGGAAGATGAAGGTAGGAGACCAGCTCAAGTTTTTTGCGGCCCTGAAAAACATTGATGGGAGAGAAGCCGGCCAGCGCGTCGATCGTTGGCTGGCGCGCTTGAAGTTGACGGAATGGAAAAACAGGAAATCGAGCGAGCTGTCGAAAGGCATGCAACAGAAGGTTCAGTTCATCACCGCGATTATTCACGAACCCGATCTGCTAATCCTGGATGAGCCTTTCTCCGGTTTGGATCCGGTCAATGTCGAAATCTTAAAAGAGATCATCCTGGAACAGAGAGCCGCCGGTAAGACAATTATTCTCTCCACCCATCAAATGGAGTTGGCGGAAAAGATCTGCGACGACATCTGTTTGATCAATAACTCACGAAAAGTTTTGGAAGGCAGCATCCGGGAAGTAAAACGTGCTTTTAGTCGCAACGCCGTCGCCTTGCGTTTGGAGGGTGGAGATGACGTTCTGGCCAATCGATCGTTAGTGAGCAAGATTGAGCGCCATAGTGACGGCGTCGAAGTATTGCTCGCCGCGGGAACAGATGCCCAGGCCCTGCTGCAACGATTGATTGCAGCCGGAGCAAAGATCGAAAGATTTGAGATGATCGAGCCGAGTCTCAATAATATTTTCATCGAGAAGGTAAGTGAGGCCGAATGAAAAAATTCTTTGCCGTAGTGAAGCGTGAGTACGTCCAGCGTGTGCGCAGCAGGATGTTTATCCTGATAACGGTGCTCGGGCCAGTGGTGATCTCATTCTTTGGAGTTGCACCAGCGCTGATCTTCAGCATCAAGGCCGGCGGTCCTATAAGAATTGCAGTGGTCGACCAAACCGGCAAGTTATACCAGAGCGTTTACGAGTCAGTAGTCGACAATGCCGGGACACCGAAATCAACTTCAGAGCAAATGAATGCCAACGCGCTAAACAAGAATGCGAACGAGCGCTTCCAGCAGATAGGTGAGCAACAGGAAGGCAGCTTCGAACTGGAGGAGGTGCGTCCTGAGGGACGGTCCTTGGACCAAATCAAGCGAGCACTCGACCAGCGAGTACTTGCGAAAGAGCTGGATGGGTATTTAATTCTACCGGCAAATCTTCTTCAGGATGGCAAGCCGGAATACTTCGGCCGCAACACCGGCGACGTTTTTACCAGGAAATTTCTTCAGGAAGCGTTGAGTCGGGCGGTTCGTCAACAGCGCCTGGCCGAGGCACATATCGACGCCAGGATCGTGCAAGAGCTTTCACAACCGGTTCAACTCGATGGTATGAGAGTTAGTGCTGGCGGAGGTGGAGTACGCGACTCCGGAGAGGGTTTTGCTCTGGTGTTTGGAGCCGGCTTCATTATGTACCTGACGATTCTGATGTATGGTCAGATGATTCTTGGCGCGGTTATCGAAGAAAAGGAAACGCGCATTGCCGAGATTCTTTTTTCGTCAGTCAAACCGTTTACGTTGATGATGGGAAAACTCGTTGGCGTTTCACTGGTTGCCTTGACGCAACTGGCAATCTGGGGATTGGCTTTCGCGGCTTTCGCTGTTTATGGCGCTGGAGTGTTGGCTGCGAGAGGGGTGCCTTTACACATTCCGAATGTTCCGCTGGTTAACTTTGTCTATTTCGGGCTGTTCTTTTTACTCGGCTACTTCATCTATTCCACCATCTATGCCCTGATTGGTTCAATGGTTACTACCGCTCAAGAAGGTGGTCAGTTATCGATGCCGGTAGTGTTGTTACCCCTGATCGGTTTTTACTTATTCCTGCCGGTCAGTCGCAGTCCGGATTCCTCGTTTGCTTTCTGGGTTTCCATGTTTCCCTTCTTTTCGCCAATGACAATGCTGACGCGAATAGTCACCCAGACCCCGCCGCTTTGGCAGATTGTGTTGTCCTTGTTGCTGGGCTTTGGCACAGTGGCATTGTTGACCTGGTCGGCGGCGCGCATTTATCGCGTTGGCATGTTGATGGCCGGGAAGAAGGCTACGATTCCGGAAGTGATGCGCTGGGTCAGACAGGCGTAGAAGAGAAGCAGACGGTTTTTGCTGACCTTTGCGAATCTTTGCGGTTAGGTCTGTCTGACTTGCATATTGCAGCCCAGGAACGAAGTCCGAACCGCAAAGAGCGCAAAGAATTCGCAGAGATATACATTGACCGGAGCGGCGGGGAAGCTTGCATCGCTTACCGGACTAACTCAGCTTGCCTTGTTGCACTGCCTATAACAAACGGCTAGTTATGTGACGACCAAAGAAACCTTCCTCGGGTCCTACTGACAACGGCTGCCAATGCGCGGCGGCAGGCCCGGGTCACCTTCAATGCAGGGAATGGCGCTCAGATACTCGTAGATCGCGCGAAGGTCATTTTCGGTCATGTCTTGAAAGGCCGGCCAGGGCATTACCTGAAGGTACGGCCCAAACTGGGGATGCGCCTGATCCGGATCAACACCTGTCCGGATGATCGCGTGGAATTCTTCATACGTTGCACCACCTTCCGGCCGGCCCGTCTTATCGGGAGTTAAGTTGCGGGGGAGAAAGAACGGACCAAACAGCGGTGTGCCGCCGGCCAGGTAGGCGGCCGGATTGACGACTTTTGGCTCCCCTTGAAATGGATCGCCGCCAGTCGCGTATTCGCCGGCAGGGCCGGCGTGGCAGCCATTGCAGTCGCCAACAGCGTTGACCAGATAGCTTCCGAGTCCCACCAGCGCCCGGTTCTTCCCAGCCAGGTTCAGATTGACAGGTGCGATGGCGAATCCCTTCTGAATTTTTGATTCGCTATCGTCCCCTCCGACTGCGGCCTTTCCTTTGGGGGAATGTGCCAACACCAGGGCGAGAACCGCAACAATCGCGGCTGCCGTTCCCAGTGTCGTCAAATGCTTTCGATGTGTCATGGGAGTCTCCTTTATGGGTTTCGAACACGAAAAACCGTGTCGGTTTGAGGTAACCGGAATTTCCATTTTTGACTTTGTGGCGCGCAGTATATATCAAATGCCTCCCGTACCCCCACCATTCTTGCGGTCTCTCGTTCCAGACGGATCCCCCAACCCAACCTCTATCGTCGGGTCGCAGAGACGATCATCATCGCATGTTCTTTTGGCTTTCTTCGGTTTCCAAGTTGTTGCTAATCGACGCGCCTGGTAATTGGTAGTGTCCTAGTTTGAATAGCCTCTGTGCTACCTCCGTGTTCTCTGTGTC
>JBGPYG010000278.1:0-5740 GCA_041493085.1 Pyrinomonadaceae bacterium
GATGGAATCGATTGCCGAGTCAACTGGGGGCACAGGCTTCGTGCCGGATGGAGAGAAAGATTTGGAACGAGTATTTAGTGAGGTTGCGGCCGAGCTTCGCGGACAATACCTGTTGCAATACTACTCAGACTCAAAATCAACAGTCGCGCAATTTCGTCGCATCGCAGTTACGCTACCCATTCACCTCGAACTGCGCGTGCGTGCTCGCCAGGGTTACTACCCGAAAGGGAAGTAAAACAGTATCCCTGGCTCTGTTGCTTACAAAAGAGATTTTCCATATATCATTTAAGATTTTTCATTTGCCATTCACTGCGGCTCGGTGCTTCGGAACAAGATGGCAAATGAGAAATGAAAAACCGACTTGCTGTCCGCAACCAACCCATAGCTTTAAGAGAGCGTCTAGCTAGCGCATTTCCAGCAGCACATCTGTCAGGTGGTTGACGACATCCAGGAGCGTCCGTCCTGCTTTGTCAAACTGATTGGCGGCAGCCTGGTCTTCTGCGGTTGCCGCGCCCGACGCAACGCCCGCGAGTTTTATGTAGTAACGCTGCAACTCGGGCGTCGCCCGAAAATCGATTTCGAGTTTGTCGAGTCCTTCCCTGACGCTTTGAATACTGGCTCGTACCGTCGCCTTGTTTCTTTGCGCTTGATCCAGGACGGCTGAGGGTGCTTCATTCCGCCGCGCCGCGTCGTCAACGCCTTCGAGTCCTTTGGCGACTCCCCCAAGCAAATAAATGAATCGCGTCAGGATCTTGATCTGATCGGCAACTCGTGTTGCCCCTTCACGCTGAATTTCCGAAGCCTTAAGGGGTCCGCTGCTGCGGCTTGATTTTATTGCCGTGCGTTTTCGTGTTTGAGAGAAGCCGGTAACGGGGAAGAGAATAATTGTTACTACCAACAAGGCGATGATTCGTTGCACTTTGATTCTCCTGTCGCTCAAATGTAACCTCAAACTATGACGGCAGTTGCTGCCACGTCAAGTCTACCGAGAAGCTTGTCAGTTAGTTCTTAGTTTGAGATCTTCTCTCTGCAACCTTTGTGTCCTGCGGTGTCTCTGTGGTGAATAAACGCCAGACAACCACTCACCACAGAGACACAGAGAGCACAGAGGTCACACAGAGAAATCAAGTTTAAGACCGCTGCTTGTCTGCACTTTGCCTTCTTTGCGGTTGACGCTGATAGAATGACGCGACATATTGCCTAGGCAGGTTGCATCAGTGGACGAGAAAAGAAGACTCTTGGTTAAGAAGCTGGGTCGCGTCGAATACGGCACCGCGCTCGAAGTGCAGAAAGAAACCGAGCTCGCAGTCAAAGCGCGTCAGCAATCCGACACGTTACTGCTCCTCGAGCATCCACATACGTTGACCGTCGGCCGTCGCGGTGATAACGCGGGCATTTTGCTGTCGCCGGAATCACTCGCAGCTCGGGGCGTAACTGTCTTCGAAACCAATCGCGGTGGAAAAATAACTTATCATGGACTGGGCCAGATTGTTGGCTATCCAATAATCAATCTCAGCCCTGATCGCGAAGACGTACACCGATATGTCCGCGAGCTTGAGGAAGTTTTGATCCGAACGCTGGCAGATTTTGCAATCCCGGCTTTTCGAATTGAAGGACTGACCGGCGTGCACACCGCGCGGGGAAAGGTCGCGGCCATCGGCGTACACATTGCGCGCTGGATCACCACCCACGGTTTCGCCCTTAATGTGAATACTGATTTGAGTTTTTTCAACTTGATCATCGCTTGCGACGGCGAGCAGGTGACGTCAATGGAAGATGTGCTGGGCCACGAAGTTGAGATGAGCGAAGTTGAAGATCGGATCGTCAGGCACTTTGCCGACGTGTTTGAGAGGCAGCCGCAGGAATTTGACCGCCAAGAGGCCAGGCGAGTGAGCAGTGAGCAGTAAGCAGTGAAGAACAAACGCGTGAGTTGAGAATCGAGAGTTAAAAGCTGAGAGCTGGTTGTTTACTGCTCACTGTTTACTGCTCACTGCTCACTGCTCACTGCTCACTGCCCACTGCTCACTGCTCACTCGCTTGGCGTCCTGGCGGTTAAACTTCGCAGATGCTAACAATCGCACTCATTCAAGAAGCAGCCGCACGGATACGCGGCCACGTCCATCGCACGCCGGTGGTCACGTCGCGTTCTTTCAATGAAGCGACGGGCAAGGAAGTTTTCTTCAAGTGTGAGAACTTGCAGCGCGCGGGCGCATTCAAGATTCGCGGCGCTACAAACAAGATCCAGTCGTTAACTGACGAAGAGAAGAGACGCGGCGTTGCGGCATTCTCGTCGGGCAATCATGCGCAGGCAGTGGCGTTGGCATCGCGCGAGGCAGGTATTCGAGCTGTCATCGCCATGCCGGACGATGCGCCGAAAGCGAAGGTTGCCGCGACTCGCGCCTACGGCGCCGAGATAGTTTTCTATGATCGTCTCAAGCAGGATCGCGAAGCGGTGGCGATCGAAATTGCTGAACGCGACGGGCGGGTCCTGGTCCCGCCTTACGACGATTACCTCATTCTTGCCGGACAAGGCACGTGCGGCCTGGAGTTTCTCGAAGATGTTCCCGATCTCGATTGTCTGCTGGCGCCATGCAGCGGCGGCGGATTATTTGCCGGTGTCAGCACGGCCGCCAAAGCCGTGAATCCACGCATTCGCTGTTTCCCGGTTGAACCTGATACCGCCGACGATACGAGACAATCGTTTCTGAAGGGCGAGCGGGTATCGATTCCACCGCCGCCGACGATCGCGGACGGCTTGCGCGTTCAGTCGCCCGGCGCGTTGACTTTCCCCATTCTACAGAGAACTGCCGAAGATGTTTTGACAGTCACCGATGAGGAGATTATTGAAACGATAAAGTTCTTTCTCTTCCGGATGAAGTTGCTGGTCGAGCCTTCAGGGGCCGCGGCGGCGGCGGCTGTGCTCGCTAATAAATTGCCGAACGATGTAAAACGAGTGGGTGTGATCCTGTCGGGAGGCAATATCGATGCGGAGCTTCTTTCGCAGATTCTGGCGCCGAAAGGCCAGTAGGAAGCGAAGCACATTTTCCACTTATTCGAAGGTCACGGGATCGCCGTGTCGCCCGCAGTTCACCCACCTATCAGAACCGGGAGCAGTAGCGACCGGCCCGATCCTCAACCTAGTTTATCCGCAAGCTCTTGGCGTGATATTCGAGTTGCAATCGACGCTCTTGAGTTGAATGTTTGGCCGGTCGCTACCGCTTCCGGTTCTGATGTAAGCGCGACGGTCGCGCTCACGAGGAGTTTTCCATTTCTAATTTCTCCATTTACCATTTGCCATCCGCAACCGAATCGCAATGCTCTGAAATGACAAATGAAAAATCTTAAATGAGATATGGAAAATCTACTTGCAGCGGTGCTGATGCTTTTCCTGGATGCGAGGGCTGACCCGATCTCCTCGATTCCATGGGGCGCTCTTATTTTGTTGCTCGCGATCGTTTTCATTCTGGCGGTGTCATTCACCGCGGGGCTTGTATTTCTCCTCATCCGGCTCAAGCGTCGCAAAGCAAGTTCACCCTAACAATCCCAACCACCCCCAGGCATTCATAACTTCGCCGACGCCAAAAGAAGCGAGGTTAGCAACGATGATGGTAATAAAGTCGCGCCGCATCGAAGGCTTGCCTACATCCTCTGCTTTCCCGAATGCCAGCCAGAAGAGAGCACACTCGGCCACGGGCGCGAACGTCTCAGCCACCACTAGATAAAATGCGCGTGAATCCGGAGCGAAGAGAAGCGGCAAGACGAGCGTGACGATTGGATAGGTGCAGGCGGTCAACCACACCCCCGCAAAGAGTTTCCGCCTCAGCGGGTGGCGACGAGACAAGCCCACACACAGAATCGGCGTCTCGATCAGAATTGTCAGCAGGTAGCCGAGCGGCAGGAAGCGCCAAAGTTCGTTGGGTGACATGGAAGCAGTGAGCAGTGAGCAGTAAGCAGTAAGCAGTGAGCAGTAAGCGGTAAGCAGTGAGCAGTGAGCAGGTGGAAAGTAAACACCAGCTCTCAGCTTTCAACTCTCGATTCTCGACTCACGCGTTTGCTCTTCACTGCTTACCGCTCACTGCTTACTGCTCACTGTCTCAAAGCATTTTTAGCAAGAACGGTGCTTCTGCTAAAACGTGTGCGATGGCTACAGTGAAGTAAACGTCGCGAGTTGTTGCGTAGTCGACAGAAAAACCAAACCAAAGGACCGCTACCAGAAACACCCCGAAAGCCAGCGCTGTCGCCACCAGTTTCGGAAAGCCACGCGGATGGCGCGCCAGCGGCACAGTCCTTATGTCCCAAATTGCGCGACGCCTCTGAGCGGCCGGGCCACCGGCCGATCTAGCCAGCGGCGCAATGAACGGCAGGGCAATCAGCCAAACGCCGTAATGCAGCATCTCCAAAAAGACGTGGGTAGCGACAAGCACATGGCTTGAAATGTTTGGCAGCAACTGTGCGCCGGCATGTTGCGTGATTCTCCAGAAGAGTCCGTTATCATCCGGAAGCGCCGGCGTTCGCGCGAGTTGCCAAACCATTCCCGCCAGCAACAGCGGCAACAAGCACAAGCTACGGCGATAGGCGCGCAGCCATTGAGGGCGCGTGCGACGCAGATGCCGATCCAGGAACCATAGCGCAACCAGTGGGTGCAGGTAGACGATTCCCAGACTGAAGAATTCGGGCGCCAGCCAATTTACCGAACACAAGCCCAGCGCGACCGGTATGGCCCACGACCAATCGCTTCGAGGTTTTTGTTTACCACGCATCCAGACAAGAGCGCCAAGCCAAAACAGCAAGAGCGTGTTCCATGACGCAAGAATTGTTGGCCAGGCGTTGTCGGGCAGCAGGCTAAAGCTGTAAAGCACGGGCAGCGCGACGTAAGCCACCGTCAGAAATCCGATTCCGATGAAGGCGGTGAGGAAAAAGTTTCGCGATTTGCCGAAACGTACCGGCAGGCGCATTAAGAAGTAGCGCAACTCAAACCAGTTGTGCGGGCCGGCGAAGAGGAAAACCGTGACTACGGAAAACTGTAACGGCAACCAACTCGCCAACAGCGCCGAGAGGCAGGCGCAAGCGATCAGGGTGCCTGCGAAGACTCTTATGCTGAGCTGGCGACTGGCGGCGAGTGGCGCGGTCTCTTTGCCCCACGCCGCCATATCGATGTTGGCAGTCCGTTGCACTTCTGCTTCTCCCTACTTCTTATTCAGGTTTCGAGGGGATGATTAGTTTCATTCCCGAGCCGTCATTAGGGTCAGGCACGATTTCAATGTCGACGCCGGCAGACGTGGGCGCGCCCTTGCTCAAGTTCTGTGGCAGCTTGCGCCAGTAAAACGAACTCGGCGGGCCGGCGTTAGCGCGCGCAATGATCGCCGCCGCGCCGATCACGGCGGTCCCCATCAGCAAAGCAGCAATCGCTTTTTGGCCACGCGTCTGCACGGAGCGTGCTAACCAAACGCCGGCGAACGACAGTGACAGAAACATAAACACTCCTGCCAGCATTGTCCGCGACGAACTGTGCGCGATGCGCTCGGCCATCGACTCGTCCCCGGGAGTGTTTATTAGCGCGGCTTGCAATTCCTTCAGGCTGCTTTGCGAAATCTGCAAGCGCGCTTCGTAAGCCTTGTTGTCGGGAACGATCGTTAGACTGGTGTGCAGCACGATTCGTGGTCGCTGTGGTGATGGGGATGGCTTTGGCCGGGCGATGTCAGCGTAGGCCGGGACAGCAGTCGCCAGCAGCAAAGACAGA
>JBGPYG010000172.1:0-7667 GCA_041493085.1 Pyrinomonadaceae bacterium
GATTTCAGAGTAGCGAACGGTCTCGCGCTTTCCGGCTTTGGAGAGCGGATCGTTTGAGAGAACTTCGGGCTCGAGCGTGAAGGAGTCGAGCGGAATGCCATCTTCCGTCAACGCTGAGATCTTGTCGTCGCCCTCAAAACTTATCGCAATGATGGGAGATCTGGTCTGGTTTGCCTGATTCACATTCGGTCGAATCTCAATCCCGGAATCCGCTTCGCGAAAACTGCCGCTCCAGACGTTGCTGCCTTCAGACTTCACGTACCCAGCTCGTCGCAAGGCCAGGATCAAATCTGCGCGCGATAGTTTCTGGCCCGCCTGAAGGGAGCGGGGCGCAGCATAAAGCCCGGGGCGACTGGTCAGGTAACCATTTGCGAGCCGAGCATCTATCACTCTTGAATAGTATTTGTAAGAACTCAGGAAAGAGTCGCCGCCCATGATCAGTGCTATCGCGAAAAAGCCGCAGACGGAACGCAGGAGAAGTCGCCGATTACTTAGCGGATTGTCATGGATGAAGGATTGAAGACTTTGCGCGGTCCGGCGTAGAGAAAGGATTGGATCCTGGTCGGCGATGGATGTGACTTCAATGGCCATGAAAAGGCAGACGACAAAACTGACGAACGGGCAGCCGGAATAGACCGCTCGTGACAAAGGCATTCCGCGGTTTCAGCCGCCGTTGCCCTTCAGTGCTCCACAGTTTTCCGAATGCTTTATATATATTCCTAATGGGGGATGAATTCTTGAGTAGAGGACGCTTAGAGGCGCGAACTTTTACGAATTTTTGGATCAGTAGAATTGCGGGCGTTCGTCTTTGCGCCAACGCTGCGGTTCTTTATAATGCAACGCACCGTTCGTAACGCAAACCGTTAGTTTGCGGTGTCTCCGATAAACATAGTTTGTCTGTGGCGTGCGCGCCCGCAAACTAACAGTTTGCGTTACAGATGTTCGACTAATCTAACTTTGGAGTGCCCCGATGCCTAAAGCAAATCACGTCAGCGCCAATTCCGGCGATGTACTCTTACTTGCCGGCACGATGAAAGGCGCGTTTGTGCTTCGTTCAGACAAGCAGCGCCAGGATTGGGAAGTCGGCGGACCCTATTTTCCCGGTCGCGCGATTTACGCCCTCGCTTACGACGATCGAAACGGCCGTCAGCGCCTCTGGGCCGCAGTCAATAGCCCCCACTGGGGTTCGTACTTGAGTTCGTCTAACGACTTTGGAAAAACGTGGACTGAGCCGGAGACCTACGGCGTAAAGTTTCCCGATGGCGCGGACGCGGCGGTGAAACAGATATGGCAGATTGCAATGGGTCATCCGGACGAACCCGACACGTTGTACTGCGGAGTTGAACCGGCCGCGCTGTTTAAGTCTACGGATGCGGGCGAGAGCTGGTCGCTGGTGAAGGGTTTGTACGATCATCCGCATCGCTCGCAATGGATGCCGGGCGGCGGCGGGCTCTGCTTGCACACGATCCTGCCGGACCCCTCAAATAGCAAACGGTTGTTTGTAGCAATCTCAACCGGCGGCGTTTATCGCACTGACGACGGCGGAGAAAATTGGCAGCCCCGCAACACGGGCGTGCGCGCGCAGTTTCTGCCACCCGATCAGCCAGTATCCGGAATGGGGACAATGCGTTCATAAGATCGTCAGTCATCCGGCAAATCCGCAGCGCATGTTTCTGCAGAACCACTGGGGCTTGTACAAGAGCGAGAACGGTGGGGATTCCTGGACCGACATCGCCAATGGCGTGCCCTCGGATTTTGGTTTCGCGATGGAAGTCGATCCCAATGATGCCGACAGCGTTTACATTGTCCCGCTCGAGTCGGACGAGTTTCGCTGCACGCCGGAAGGAAAGTTGCGCCTCTATCGCACACAGAATGCCGGCGGGTCGTGGGACGCCGTAGAAAACGGACTGCCGCAGGAGAATGCGCTGGAAACAGTGCTGCGCGACGGCCTCTCGGCAGACAGCCTGCAGCCCACCGGAATCTACTTCGGCACGCGCAGTGGCAAGCTTTTTGGATCTACTAACAGTGGCGAGTCGTGGAGCGCAATTTTAGAAAGTCTGCCGCCGGTAGTTTGCGTGAAGACGGCGGTAATCCGGTGACAAAGATTTCAACTCGCTCTGAATTCTGAAAACCAGGTTCTTTACAGATAGGAATAGGTTGAGGCTTTCTGAAAACTCCCCAATAACATCTCAGTTCATAACAGGAAAAGACCCATGAAACGATTTGTAGCCGGCTCTCTACTTGCCGTTTTGTTTGTCGCGGTCGCGGCATTTGCACTGGCTCAGGAAAAGAACGAACCGCAACACAAGCTGATCGAGTTTCATATGGCATTACTCAAACGCGGTCCTAAATGGAGTGGCACGCACACAGCAAGAACCCAAAGCCTCGAGTCAGCACAGAGAGCTTACGTTTCCTCGCTAATCGAATCGGGTAAGGCAGTTGTCGCCGGTCGACTGGATGACGACGGAGAAATTCGCGGTGTTTATGTCTTGCGTGCAAGGTCGGCAGAGGAAGCGCGCGTATGGGCCGAAGGCAGTCCCGCGGTGAAGACGGGTCAACTGATCGCCGAGATGCATCCGTGGTGGTCGGAAGACGTGATGAAAAAGCCAACGTCTCCAACTAAGCTGACCACAGCCTATCTTGGCTTTCTCAAGCGCGGTGACAGGTGGACGCCGGAAAAGACTCCAGCCACCGAAGAATTGCAGCAGGCACATATGGCAAACATTCATCGGCTGGCTGACATGAAAAAGCTCGTGGTTGCGGGACCCTTCGGAGATGACGGCATGCTTCGAGGAATCTTCGTTTTTCGCGTTGCATCGCTTGCTGAGGCAAAGGCATTGGCGGAAACCGACCCGGCTGTAAAAGCAGGCCGGCTGGCAATTGACATGCATCCCTGGCTAGTGCCGGAAGGAATTCTCCCGTAACCCTACTTATGATCACTTTCAATGTCGCAGGTTTCTTAACCGACTTTACGAATGGAGAAAGCCAGATCGTTGTGGATTCTCCCGCGGCCACCGTCGCTGAAGCGCTGGAGAGTTTATGGCGGCAACATCTGGGATTGCGCGATCGAGTGCTGAATGAACAGGGGACCCTCCGACAGCACGTCAATATTTTTCTTAACGACGATAATGTTCGGCGCAAACAACTCCTCGACACAACTCTGCCGGACAATTGCGAGATCACGATCCTGCCCGCAGTCAGCGGAGGATCAAGACCTTGAAGGTCCACGCATAGGGGAAAGGTTAAAGGGGAAAGGGTAAGGGGGAATACATCAACGCGAACGGTTTCCCTTTACCCTTTCCCCGTTACCCGCCTTTGAGGAACTTAGTCGCCGCCAAGTCCGTATAAGCGAGCACTATGTATTGTCCCACCTGCGGTTCAGAGGAACGACAAATCAGCCAGTACTGCCGCGCTTGCGGGACTGACTTGCGCCTTGTGCGTCGGGGTCTGGAGCGGCCCGACTCGATTACGGCGTCGGCCGTTTCCGCGCGCGAACAGATCAGCCAGGTCATGGTGGAGAAGATCCGGGAAATGGAGTCGGCAGATGATCTGAAGAGAGTGGCGGAAGATGTGCTGCCGCAGATTGAAAAGTTTCTTGAGTCTCCGGAAGAGAAACGGTTGCGCCGCGTGCGCATCGGCATGGTCAGTGCAGCAGTCGGGCTTGGGTTGACCCTTATGTTGTTTCTACTCAGTCTCACCCAGCACGATTTTCTTCCGTTTATCGGCGTGGGGCTGGTAGCCTTCCTCATCGGCCTCGGCATTTTGATTAACGGTCTTGTCTTTACGATCCCCCGTAAGCAGATCGTCGATCGTTCAGACGAAGCACAGTCGCAAAAGGAACTCGAAGCTGGAGTGCAAAGCGCTTCTCCGGCTAACCAGCTTTCACCCTTTTCCCAAACCACGAACGACCTGCCATCTTCCACCGATCAGATTGTCAGTCGGCCCTCAGTAACCGAACACACGACACACCAGCTCAAACCGAACAAATCTTAGCGGCTGACTTGCGTGAAATCGCGAATGTCCTTAAACGGAGCCTCGCGATTGTTGAAATCCGGACGATAGTAGTAAGCGGCGCCGTCAAACTCCTGCATCCAGCCTTGGTCCATTCCCAACTCGTCCAGCGCGGTGACTGCTCGCAGCCATTCGCTTTCCGTTATGCGTCGCGAAAGCAGAATGTGACGCCGATTTGTAGCCGCCTGATTGGTTGGGTAGTACTGGGCCATCAGCGAAATCGCTACTCGTGGGCTCAACTCGTCTCTAATCCACTCCAGCGACTCACGTATTCCTCCAATATCATTTGGCAAAACCAACAAACGGATGATGAGACCTCTTTGCAACAGGCCGTCCTCGCCGAAGACGAGTTCATCGCCCACTTGCCGGTACATCTCGGCGAGGGCGCGGCGCGCGTGCTCCTTATAGCCGCCGACTTTCGAATAGACGTAGCCGGCGTCGTCCTCAGCATATTTGAGATCTGGCAGGTAGATATCGACGATCCCTTCCAGCAGTTGCAACACCTGGACGGAGTCGTAGGCGTTTGTGTTGTAGACGATGGGAAGCTTCAGTCCGGCTATGGCAGCAAGCAGGATGCTACGCGCCATCTGCGGTGCGAAGTGGGTCGGCGAAACGAAGTTGATGTTGTGACAACCCCTAGCCTGTAGCTCGAGCAGGATCTCGGCGAGACGTTCGTGCGTTATCTCATTTTTGAGCTGCTCTTTGTGTATTTGTGAAATCTGGTAATTCTGGCAGTAGACGCAACGCAGATTGCAGTTGCCAAAGAAAACATTACCGGCGCCACGCGTACCCCCCAGCGCGGGCTCCTCGCCGAAGTGAGCAGTGTAGGACGAAACAATAGGCAGCCGGCCCGAATAGCAGGCGGCGAGCTCATTCTCGAGGCGGTTGTTGAGGCAGTCGCGTGGACAGACGGTGCAGCGTTCGAGGAGAGTTTCCAGCGCCACTACGCGTCTCGCGAGCTCTCCCGTCTCGAGCAATCGTAAATATGCAGGCTGGCCTCTCGTCTGATCGCTGACCTCTAACATCTGACCTCTGTTCTTACTTGTGACTTCGAAAGTGCACAAAATGCGGTTTGTGCTGCTCCACCACATCCGCGGGAGCAACTCTCGTGGTTAGGCGCCAGATAAAATCCATCTCCGCATGGATGGTGCTGAGCGCCAGCCGCGCTTCGAAAATCAGAAGCATGCTGCCGTAAAAAAGAAAGCACGCTCCCAATAAACCTACGATAATGGGTACCAGGTTGTAACGCGGACTGCTTTGGATGACGGCAACAACCCCGATGGCTACGCTGGTGGCTACAAAAAACCCAGTGGCAAGGTAAAAGGCCACCATCGAGCGTTGCAGGATGCGCGCGCGGCTCGTCAGTTTGTCTAACTGAGCGAAGATGACGCCCTGCCGTTCCTTAGTTTCGTCTGCATGCTTACCGGCAAGCTCTTCAAGTTTGTCTGACAACGCGCGAACGCGATCGACAACCCGGCCGAGCCGCGACGAGGTTGAGAGAATCATGCTGCCGCAAGCAGAGATTAATACCGCCGGCGCAATCATCGCCGTCAGCACGGCAACCGCTGAAGACATCAAATCCACTGCGAACCTCAGCTCAATGCCGGCGTCTTGTTCGCCGTCTCCTTATGACGTGTTTGACTGACGGCTTTTCGGCGGTGGCGTCCATAGCCTTAGGCTTCATTTTCTGCTGAATCAGGTCGATTACCATCTGCTGCGGGAAATCGGCGTTAAGGAAAACTTCATCGCCCTCGGCGGTGATAGCCAGACCCTTTAACAGCGACTGCGCGGACGGGTCTGGAATCGAGCTGGTGGCATAGTGCAAAAGCCCCGAATACAAGTTGGCGAGTATCTTTGCGGTGTCGGGATTGTCCGCGTTGGTTACGCCGCGGATCATGAAGTTTGTCGCGTCCATCGTTAGGGCCGCGTAGAAGTTGCCCATGTTTGATTCGCAACGAGGCGTGCGCGCATTGTTTTCCGTGCCCAGCATGCCGAAGCTCTTAGCAAACGAACGCCACGGCGTACCCGCAATGCTTATGAGCGCGTTCGGATCGCGCACGAGCGAATTTAAGGTTGCCGGGTTGATACGGTCTTTGCCTCCGGCCGCATCAATCGCCGCCCTTAAGTATCCGGGCGTGCCGCTGGCGATGGTGTTGGCGTTGAGCGAAACGATGCCAACTTCCGAAAAGGCTTTCAGTAAAGGATTCTTCTCGGCCTCTTTCACTATCGGATCAATTGTCATTAACCCAATCGTCTTATCGCCATACTTCTCATCGCGCAGCTTTCCCTGCGAAGCCATGCGCGCCAACGTCATAAGCGACTCGGAGCTGAAGTCCCCGCCGGTCACCACAAGAAATTCCGGCGGCTGAAAATTCAGCTCAGCTGTTGGCTTCTTGAAGCGAACCGCGATTACCATGTAGTCCACTTTCCCCGGATCTATCCCCACATTTTTTTTGACCTCTTCAAAACCCTGGCGCATGCCCTCGACATCTTTCGCGGGAAGGAGCTTTGGCACGACTTCATTGAGAATGCGTTGCGGGTTGATGTAAATCAGCGTGTCAGCTTCGGGCAAGCTCGACAGGGAATTGATGACAGCCTGGGTAGCCGACGACGTTGTCGGGACACTTGCGACAACCGCAGCCGAGTTCGTTGCGGCCAATTGCGCGCTACCAGGGACTGGTTGACCCAGCGCATTTTGCGCCCGGGTATTTACCGCAGCCGCGGCAACCACAAATAGAATGACAACGAGGAGATTAAAATTTTTCTTCACAGTCTAAGCCTCCGTTCAGGGTTTTGCTTATCTTCACACAAGATCGTCATTCCCGACAGTATTTTAGAGCCACTCGAGTTTGGGCACGGTGAACTCATCCTGCACATTCCCGGTATTCAGAGTGGAGGCGGGTTCGAAGAGCAGCACTTCAGCCTCTTCGTCAGCAACCGGCCGGTGCTCTACTCCACGAGGAACAACAATGAACTCGCCTTCTTCCAGCCAGACGTCCCGCTGTTGGGCGGGAGCATTCGCATCGTTGCCTTCGCGAAACTCCATGCGAAATCTTCCCTTCACAACCAAAAACATTTCGTCTTCGGTTTCGTGATGATGCCAGGTGAATGGCCCCTTAAACTTTACCAGCTTGAGGTATTGTCCATTTAGTTCGCCAACAATGCGCGGATTCCAGTGGTCGTTAATCAGCGAAAGTTTTTGGCTAAGATTGACCTTATTCATAAACCTCCTCGAGAAATAGGAAAGCGGGGAGGAGACAGGATTGACAGGATTAACATGATAAGGCTGGTTTACGCGTCGCTTTAATAATCTTGTTCATCCTGTTAATCCTGTCTCTGATCGGCGCCGACCGAGAAAACGCCGGTAGTAGAAACTGAGATACGTTGTTCGAAATTGATCGTTTCATGGTTTGCAACTCTCCTGGAGAAGCATGGCCCCAGATCCAAAATTCGAAAATCGTGAGGAGGTAGGATAACGCCCGCAAGCTTTATGTCAAAGCGAGGTGCAATGAGCACTGACAGGACATTCAAGGTCAGGCACCGCGTATTCTCAAGTTCATTCGCGAGGGCAGGAACTTTGATATATCCTGTGAAAGCTATCCGAAACTTGAACTGAGAAGAGAGATTCGATTGCTTAATTTTGCGATGCAAACGGC
>JBGPYG010000264.1:0-5870 GCA_041493085.1 Pyrinomonadaceae bacterium
GGACAGTTGATCATTCTCGAGTCAACTACTTATCCTGGCACGACAGACGAAGTATTGCTACCGATGTTTGAGGATACTGGACTCAAGCTTGACCACGATTTCCTGTTGGCGTTTTCACCGGAACGAGTTGATCCGGGTAACCCCGAATTTCAAACACACAACATTCCCAAGGTCGTCGGCGGCGTCACCCCCGATTCCACGGAAGTTGCCGCTTATCTCTATTCGCAAATTGTGCAAGACGTGCATGCCGTCAGCTCGGCCCGCGTTGCTGAAACTGCCAAGCTGCTCGAAAACACGTTTCGCGCAGTGAACATAGGCATGGCAAACGAGATGGCGCGGCTTTGTTATGCGCTGAACATCGACACCTGGGAAGTGATTCGCGCGGCCGCCACGAAGCCGTTTGGTTTCATGCCTTTCTATCCCGGCCCGGGAATCGGCGGCCATTGCATTCCGCTCGATCCGCATTACCTGTCGTGGAAGGCGCGGCAGCATGGCTTTGATTCGCGCTTCATCGGTTTGGCGGAGGAAGTCAATTCCCGAATGCCGGAACACGTGGTGCAACTGGTTGCGGATGGTTTGAACGACGAAAGCAAGTCGATGAAAGGTTCGCGCATTCTGTTGCTGGGCGTGGCTTATAAAAAAGATATTGACGACGTGCGCGAGAGTCCGGCGTTGTCGATCATCGATCGCCTGCGCGCGAAAGGGGCTGAGGTGCGCTACCACGATCCTTTTGTGAAAGAGATCCACTTTGACGACGCGCACACTGAGGGCGGCGGCGAACCGCTCGACTCCGTGCCGTTGACTGACGAAGAGTTGCGGGCAACGGATTGTGTGGTGATTGTCACGGATCACAGCGCGACCGACTACAAACGAGTCTGCCAAGTTAGTTCGCTGATCGTTGATACCCGGAACGCGCTCAATGGTGATGTCAGGCGCGATAGCAGCGCGCGGATAATCAGGCTGTAAGTCCAACGTCCAAAGTCCAACGTCCAAAGTCAAGATTCGCAAGCGGACATTGGACCTTGGACTTTGGACATTGGACTTTGCTGAATGCTTAAGGTAATCAACGTTGTCGGCGCGCGGCCCAATTTCATGAAGGTCGCGCCGATTGTACAAGCAATGAAGCGGCGCGAACGAGAGTTTACGCCGCTTGTTGTCCATACGGGCCAACACTACGACGGGGTCATGTCCGACGCCTTCTTCCGCGATCTGGATCTGCCGCAACCCGATGTCCACCTCGGCGTCGGCTCCACCTCACACGCGGCACAAACAGCCGCTATCATGGATCGATTTGAGCCTGTCGTTCTGCGCGAGAAGCCCGACTGGGTGCTGGTCGTTGGCGATGTTAATTCCACCCTCGCCTGCGCACTTGTTTGCGTGAAGCTGGGCGTGAAGGTGGGGCACGTCGAGGCGGGACTGCGCAGCCGCGACCGCACCATGCCGGAAGAGATCAACCGCCTACTAACAGATCAGATTGCCGATTTGCTCTTTACTCCTTCGGCCGACGCAGATGAGAACCTCCGCGCCGAGGGAATTCCGCCTGAGCGAATACGCCTGGTCGGAAACATCATGATCGACTCGCTTTACAAACACCTGGAACGCTCCCGGCAATCGCGGATCAAAGACCACCTGGGACTAACGGACAAGCACTATGCGGTGCTGACTTTGCACCGCCCTGCAAATGTTGACGACCCTGTCGTCTTCGGGAGAATCCTCGAGGCACTCGAAATTATCAGTGAAAAGCTTCCAATAGTTTTCCCGGTTCACCCACGCACCAGGAGAACGATTGCCGACCTGGGTCTGGGCGAGCGAGTAGAGAGAATGAAAGGCTTGCGATTGATTGACCCGCTTGGCTATCTGGATTTTCTCAGTCTTTATGGTGGCGCGCTTCTGGTGCTGACGGATTCCGGAGGCATTCAGGAAGAGACGAGCGTCCTGGGTATTCCCTGCCTGACGTTGCGCGAAAATACCGAGCGCCCAATTACGGTTACGATGGGAACAAACACGATAGTCGGGACCGACCCCGCGAAGATCATTGTCACAGCTTTCGCCGCGCTTAATACCACAGCGAAAAAGGTCGATAGCATTCCGCTCTGGGATGGCCATACGGCAGAGCGCATCCTCGCCGCGCTCGGTTAAGATGAACGCGGTTGTAACGCAAACTGTTAGTTTGCGGTCCGGGCTTTTTGGCTAAAGACTGTTGGAAGCAGCACCCGGGTTTTCTCCGTGTTCTCTGTACGTGCTCAGTGTCCTCTGTGTTGAATGTTCCCGCGAAGCAACTCACCACAGAGACACAGAGAACGCAGAGGTGGCACAGAGGTCTTTAAAGCAACGGCCCGTTGGCGATTGCGTGCGTCGCCGTGGATCAGAATTCGAAAGCACTTTCAATTGCCAAACTCTTCCGAGCGCCCCAACAAATCTCGTACTACATCACTGTTGACCGGAGTCCGCAGCGTGTTGGGCGGCCGGATAAGCTTCACCCGGGCGACGCGCGAAGCCTTTCGCCGCGGGCGGGCGGCGGTTAGCCGCCGTCGCGAACGTGCGATGCTTGATGAGCTCGCTGCCCAACCGGCGCGGCTACTGCCTGAATTCCAAAGCCTTTCGTCAGCCGATTTACTCAAACACTTTCGCGACCGCACCGCGCCGTCCTTTCTTCCCGGGTTTGAACTGGCAGACTCTACAGCCAGGCGCCAACGGGATCTTTTTGCTGAAGAAACCGAGCGACTGATCGAGTCGGCCCAACTGATTACTAAAGAACATCGCTGGCCCCTGTTAGGCTTTGGCGAGAAAGAATTCGGTCATCCATCACCCCATGCGGGCTGCCCGCGTGGGGACCCCGGCCCGATTAACTGGCAGCGCGATCCTCTCTCAGGAAGAATCTGGCCACTCGATTATCACGCTGACATTCCTTTGTGGCACAACGATGGCTCAGACATCAGAGTTTTGTGGGAACTCAATCGCCTGGGCCACCTCATCGCGCTGGGCCGTGCTTACGCGCTGACAAAAGAAGAAGAGTTTGCCGCGGAGTTTTTCGCGCAAGTGGAGAGCTGGCAGCAACAAAATCCGGTCGGACGCGGCGCTAACTGGTCGTGTGCGATGGAAGTAGCTTTGCGCGCCATGAATCTACTTGCTGCCTTTTCGCTATTCCGCCACTCGCCAAATCTCAACGAAGAAAGACTCCTGATGTTGCTGACGATGTTCGATCAGCATGGCGCTCACATACGCCGCAACCTGGAGTTTTCTCACCTGGCTACGAGCAACCACTACCTGTCAGATGTCGCGGGTTTGCTCTGGATCGCCATCATGCTGCCGGAGTTAGTCGCCGCCAAAGAATGGCGCGAATGGGCCCTGGCTGAGATCCTCCGCGAGATGGAGAAACAGATCCTGCCCGATGGCGCCGACTACGAAGCCTCAACCGGCTATCACCTTTTCGTCCTTGAACTGTTTCTCTACTCGTGCATTCTTTGCAAGACGAATGAAATACAGATTCCGGACAAGTATTGGCATAAGCTTCAGACGATGTTCGTTTACCTGCGCGGCATACTGCGGCCCGATGGCATGGCGCCGCTCATCGGTGATACGGATGGTGGCCAGGTTTTACCCATCGCCCTGCGCAGCGCCGACGATCACGCACATTTGCTGGCTCTCAGCGCGGCGGTGTTCAAAGATTCGCAATTCAAGCCGCCGCGGCTGAAAGCGTCGCAGGAGTTGTTGTGGCTTTTGGGCGAGGGAGGTTTACGAGACTACGAACAACTCGCGAATGTGAATGAGGAAATTTCATCGCAGGCTTTTCCGGATGCGGGCACATACGTGCTGCGGCATGACGATCTGTTTCTTTTGTTCAATGCAAACGGAGCGAAAAACGGCAGGCCGGGTTCACATCGACACAACGACGCGCTAGGCATTGAAGTCTCAGCCTGTGGTCGCGCGTTCATAGTCGATCCGGGCTTGTACGTTTATACGGCAGACTTGGATGAGCGACACCTCTTTCGCTCAACCGCCTATCATTCAACCGTGCAGATAGACGACGTCGAGCAGAATACAATAGGAGAAGACGCTCCGTTTAGCATCGGAGCTGAAGCGCGCGTCAGGGTTTTGGTGTGGGAGAGCACGCCTGAGTTCGATCGGATTGTCGCTGAACATTCGGGCTACGAGCGACTGGCTGAACCGGTCACACATCGACGGACAATTACGTTTAATAAGGCGGATCGCTGGTGGTTGATTGAAGACGAGATTATCGGCAAGGGCGAGCACAAAATTGCCGCGCGATTCCATTTCGATGCCGGACTTGAAGTAAAACCTTTCGACGACAACAGTGTCATGGCCTGCCACGAGCTGAGTGGCGCGTGCTTGCTGGTATGTTCGCTTGATGTGCAGCAGCCGGCCGAACTAGAAGGGCAGTTCGCATCCCGGCATTACGGTTCCAAGGCCGAATCATTGTCAGCTTGCTGGGCAACGAAGGTGAATGTGCCTTACAAACTTCGTTGGGCGATTGTGCCGGTGTCGGCAGGCGACAATCTAGAGGACCGATTGAATGTTGTCCAAAGTCCAAAGTCCAAAGTCTGATCGCCAACTAGCATCTTACAAAGGCGAGGCGAACTCAGGTTTCAGACGGGCGCTCGCGACGCACGGAAAGGGATCCAAGGTTTCCCAAAGACTTTGGACTTTGGACATTGGACATTGGACGTTGGACTAGTCTTATGTGTGGCATCTGCGGAATCTGGGAATACGGCGCGAAAGAAGGTCGAATTGATCTGCCGCTGGTGGAGCGCATGCGCGACACAATGACGCATCGCGGGCCAGATGATGCCGGCGCGAAGGTAATGGATGAGGGGCGCCTGGGATTAGGATTTCGGCGACTCTCAATCATCGATCTTTCACCCGCCGGAAATCAGCCGATGCACGGTTGTACCGATAGAGTGTGGCTGGTTTTCAACGGCGAGATTTACAACCACGCGCGTCTTCGTGAGGACCTTAAGAGTCGCGGCCACGTTTACGCCTCGAAGACGGATTCAGAGACTATCCTTCATCTTTATGAGGAGCGCGGCCTGGATTTCGTCAACGATCTTGAAGGCGACTACGCGATTGCCTTGTGGGACGCGGAACGCGAGCAGCTTGTCGTCGCGCGCGATCGCATCGGCGTCAAACCGTTCTACTTTTATCACCAGAACGGGCGCTTTATCTTCGCTTCAGAGATCAAGGCGATCCTGCGACATCCGGCGGTAACATCCGAGATTGATGAAGAGTCGCTCTACCATTACCTGACATTCCTCACCACTCCGGCGCCACGCACGCTCTTCCGCGACATTCAGAAATTGCCGGCGGGACACATGCTCGTGGTTAAGCGGGATGGCACCACCGACCTCAAACAATACTGGGACGCGCTGCCGCCGAAAACGCTTCCTAAAGGAGTCAGCGCGCGCACTGAAGCAGAACACGGTGAAGAAATACTCCGCCTGCTGAGAGATTCAATTCGCAAACGCATGATGTCCGACGTGCCATTCGGTGTGTTTCTTTCCGGAGGGGTGGATTCTTCAGCCAATGTCGCCTTGATGTCGGAGCTGATGTCGCGGCCGGTGCAAACCTACACCGTCGGCTTCGAGGACAGCGAAGAATTGAATGAGCTTGACACTGCGCAAGCCGTCGCCAGGCGCTTCGGCGCCGATTACCACGAAGTGATCATCGGCCAGCAGGACATGCAAAAGTTTCTCCCTGATCTCATCTTCCACCAGGATGAGCCGCTTGCCGATCCGGTTTGCGTGCCGCTCTACTACGTCTCAAAGCTGGCGCGTGAAACGGGCACGATCGTCGTGCAGGTTGGCGAAGGCGCTGACGAAATATTTGCCGGTTACGATTGGTTCAGAAAATAC
>JBGPYG010000260.1:0-5952 GCA_041493085.1 Pyrinomonadaceae bacterium
ACGATTACTTTCTGTCCGGGCTTTATCCGAGACCAGTTGGTTATCTGAGGGTTGAGTTCTTTGAGCCGATCGGTAGTGGTGTTGAAATCTCGGGCTAGTTGATTCAATGAACCGCCCGGTCCCAAAGTGACCTCAATCGTGTCGCCGGCGGAGTTCATTACGGGCGACTGATCCGCCGTCGGTGAGGAACTCGCCAGTGCCGGCATCGTACTTGGGGTCGCACTTGGGGACGGCACAACAATCTTCTGGCCGATTCGTATCAAATTCCAGTTGGTTATGCCTGGGTTCAATTCCAGGAGCTTCTCAGGAGGGACGTTATAGGTTTGGGCGAGCTTCTTTAATGAGTCACCTGGCTTAACCGTGATTTCGTTTACAGCCTCGGACGCCTTGTTATCGGGGGCTGCGGTCGACTGATTCGTTTGGCTGGTTTGGCTGATTTGACTTACCGGACCCTCGGGGCTGGTAACCGTGTCGATGTATTGCTTGACGTCAGCGAATGATGAGAAAGTTTGCTCGCCGGTGGACTTCAAAGGTTGCGCCACATTCAAAATCACGTTTCCCCCGCTAGTTCTGTCCAGCCGGCTAATTGTGATTTGGTTCCCTGAAGTCTTGACGGACCAAAGCTCCGGGCTCTTCTTCACCAGGCGCGACTGTAACCAACCTCCTGCGAAACCTGCTGCGAAGGCAAACGCGAGAATCAAGAGGGCGGATGTTAGCGTGAAGGATCTGGCGGTGGTGGCACGCCTTAGCGGCTCGGCTTCTGCCTTAGTCGCTCCAGGCAATATGCCTGCGCTCCCTGGTTCGTCAGCCGGCGCTCGCATCATGGACTCCTCATTGTCTCGATCAGCAACTGCAGCGGATTCGCCACCCGCGACCGACGTGCTTTCAACTGCAGCAGCGGTGTGCGAGGCTTCCTCAGTTTCCGTTACGCTGGAGGCATTCTGGTTGGCTAGGATGCCCAGTCTCAAAACGTCTCGCTGCAGTCCCAGCAACTCAGCCGTGTCTGCCTTTCCCGCTATCCCGGCGCTCAGGTTTTTTAGTTTCTCGTCCAGCTCCAGCAGATCAATGGTGGCCGCCTTTCCTCTTAAATCCTCCTTTAGGGCTTCAATCTCCTGGTTGAATTTCTGTTCCAGTTGAGCCTCATCGCCCTTCTCCAAACGCACAACGTCCGAATCTTTACGCTGCTCGTTTTCCGTCAGAGCGTTCAGCCTTGCTTCCACGGAAGCAACCGATTTACTCAAGTCTGCCAACACTGGGTCCACATATCGCTCGTAGGGTCCACTAATCACAACCAGCGTCCGGTCATCGCGGCTTGTCACGCCGGCTTTCATCAACGAATCACAGATCGACTTCGGATCCGATGCGCGCAAGTTCATTACTTCGGCGGTTAACTGCTGGCTCTCAAGCGTCCCTGCCAAGCCTTGCGTCATGATCAAAACAACATCGTCGTCCTGCATCGTGAATGCCTGGACCTGGTCGGTCAGCGGAGTCTCCAGGTTACGAGAGCCCAGTTGTGCCAGTCGCTGACTTCCCTGCCCCGCCTGAACGAGTGCTTCGTCAGATGTTTCAATGAGGTTCTCCGGAGCCTTCTCGCCGGCCTTCTCTGAAAGGTCCTGAGACGCCGTGCCATGTAATGCCAGTAATCGTCCGTTGCTGAGAATACTGATCCTGGCGTCGCCGCAGAGGAAATAAAAGAGCTTATTACCGCTTACCAGGCAAAGGGCGGCGCTGCAGAGTAGCTCTGGACCGCCGGACTGTTCCTTAAGATTGTGGACGAAGTTATTAATTTCCTTCGCCTGGAAACCGAGAAACAGTTCCGCGGAAAAATTCGACAGCGAGACAAACGATCCCACGATCGTTTCGAGCTTACCGTTTAGAGTTACGTTGAGGTTTGCGTAGTCGTGCGAAGCAAAATCGAGAACAGCAAAAAAGTGCCCACGAGGCGTTTCGATGTCGAAATAGAAATCCTCATTGTGGGGTTTTGATTTGAGTTTGACGGACTGGAACGAGAAGTTCATCGGGGCAGTGTCTCCTTGAAAGGCGCAACTTATCATGAACTAATCAAATGCGGAATCATTCTTTTTGAAATTCATCGGCGACTCTTGTGATTCAACCTGTCCAGCTTACACAGCAAACTGAAAACGTTGGCCAGCTACTGGTGCATCATAGATGCACCAGTACCGTCCCCAGTGTGCCTTTTCAAAGCTTCTCGCCTCTGGTTACAATCCTCGCATCCCCGAGTGAATTCCGCAGTCAGAGAGCCAATGGAGGCAGCATGAATTCTATTTTTCGTAGTGGCCATGTGTGGACCGGCACCTTTCTTCTTATCAGTTTGGGTCTCGCGCTTATGTCGTCTTGCACAAACAACCCAAACTCCGTTTCTGTTTCGGGCGGGAAGGGCACCCCGGCAGAGGCGGAGAAGTTTATAGCCGACGCCGAGAAGCGGCTGTTTGATCTGAACGTCAAATTCAGTCGCGCGGATTGGGTGAAGAGCACCTTCATCACTGACGACACCGAGGCGCTTTCCGCCGACGCGAATAAAGAAGTGATAGCGGCGACAACCGAATTCGCCGATCAGTCGCGGCGCTTTGATGGCCTTGATGTGCCTTACGATGTTGGGCGCAAAATGAAGCTTTTGAAGTTGTCGCTCACGCTGCCCGCGCCGAAAGACCCGGCGGAACGCGATGAACTGACTAAGCTGGCTGCTTCACTCGAGGGCGACTACGGCAAAGGCAAATACTGTCCTGAGGGCGACAAAGGCAAATGTCTCAGCCTCGGCGACATGGAAGAGATCCTCGCTGCCAGCCGCGACCCGGAAGAATTGAAACGTATCTGGCTCGGCTGGCATCAGGTCGCCACAGCATATCGCAAGGACTATGTGCGCTTTGTCGAACTCAGTAACAAGGGCGCCAAGGAGATGGGTTTCAAAGACACTGGAGCGATGTGGCGCGCGAAGTACGACATGGAGCCGGATGCTTTTGCCGCTGAAATGGAGCGGCTGTGGCAGCAGGTCAAACCTCTTTACGATTCGCTCTACACCTACACGCGTCGCAAACTCTCCGAGAAGTATGGCAAAGAACTAGTGCCCCCGGACGGGAAAATTCCCGCGCACCTGTTGGGCAACATGTGGGCACAGCAGTGGGGAAATATCTATCCCCTGCTCAAACCTGAGGGCGCCGGTGATCGTGGGTACGATCTGACGCAGATTCTCAAAGCAAGAAACACGGAGCCGAAGCAGTTAGTACATTATGGTGAGTCGTTTTTCGAATCCCTTGGTTTCGATCCGCTGCCGCCCACATTCTGGGATCGTTCGCTACTCACCAAGCCAGTGGATCGCGACGTCGTCTGTCACGCCAGCGCCTGGGATGTCGACTACGAAAAAGACGTGCGGCTGAAGATGTGTATCCAGATCAACGAGGAAGATTTTACCACCGTCCATCATGAGCTGGGCCACAACTATTATCAGATGGCCTACTCGAGCCAGCCCTTCCTTTATCGTGACAGCGCCAACGATGGTTTCCATGAAGCCATCGGCGACACAATGGCGTTGTCGGTAACGCCGCCTTACCTGAAGCAGCTCGGGTTGATCGACAAAGTGCCGGACCAGAGCGCGGACATCGGATTCCTCCTGCAACGAGCGCTGGACAAGGTCGCTTTCCTGCCCTTTGGTTATCTGGTCGATCAGTGGCGCTGGAAAGTTTTCTCCGGCGAGGTTGGGCCAAACGACTATAACAAGGCGTGGTGGGAGCTGCGTGAGAAGTATCAGGGTGTAACTGCTCCCGCGCCGCGCACGGAAAGCGATTTTGATCCGGGAGCGAAATATCATGTCGCGGCCAACGTACCCTATTCACGCTACTTCCTGGCGGCGATTCTGCAGTTTCAATTTCATCGCGCCTTGTGTCGCGAAGCTGGCTTCAACGGACCGTTGTATCAATGTTCGATCTACGGCAATAAGAAGGCTGGTGACAAGCTAAAGGAGATGCTCGCGATGGGCCTAAGCAAACCGTGGCCCGAAGCGCTGAAAACAATGACCGGCGAAGACAAAATGGATGCAACCGCCATCATCGACTACTTCGCGCCGCTCAAAACCTGGCTCGACGAACAAAATAAGAAGCCGTGAGCCTTTGCGAATTCAAATTTCAAATCTTAGATTTGCGTTCTGAGGTTTGATATCCAGGTGGGAAGGGTATTCATGCTTCGAACTCCAGCCGTTCTCGTACTTCTGTTGCTGTTGGCTTCGACTGCGGCAGCGCAGGGAAAAAGCAAACCCTGGCTTCGCGGCGCCTGGGAAGGCACAGGCTACCAAACCGATGACAACAGCACCTGGCCGATGAGGTTAACGATAACGAAGCGTAAGGGCCGCCGCACGTTCTCGATAGACTACCCGTCTCTTAGCTGCGGCGGACGGTGGCAGCTCTTGAGCATCACCCAGGGTAAAGCCAGGTTCAGGGAGCGGTTGGATCATGGCCAGGACAAGTGCACTAACAATGGCCGGGTAGTGGTCGAAAGAATAGGCCGGGGGCAGCTCATTTTCTTGTACTCCAACCAGGCCAGTCGCGAGACTACGGCCTCAGCGGTACTCAACAGAAAAAGGCCATCAAGCAATCATCAGTAGGTAGCGGACGGTTTGTCAGCGCCAAAATGCCGCGACCCCGTTGGTTGCGGAATTTTTCGGATTAGCTAACTCATTGGTTTGTTTCGCTTAATAACATCCGCGGCGAGGAAACTGATAACAACCTCTGGCGGCCAATGCCGGTGAGCGTTGCTTTCACGTACGGTCGCGCGGTTTACGCGAACAATGTCAGTTGAAGTGAGGGGTTGCCATCTGTGATAAGCAATTGTCGGCTTGTCCGTGAGCGGTTCTGAGTTGAGAAGCGTCGGAGCAATTGAACTAAGCCAACCGTCGAAAGACTCATTTAGTGCCACAGAGCGCTCTTCCCTGCACGAATCGGCCCGTTTGCCGGCTGGCGGAACTAAAGATAGCTGGCTGGAGTTTTTGGCAACCCGTTTCATATTTCACTCGGAACAACCTTAAACAACTCCTAATCACGCCCGAATTCCATTTCCGCAAATGCGGGCCCCCATACGAAATCGTTGCCCCGCTAAGCTCAGCAGCGAATTCACTCCGCCGTAGCTGGAATTTTTCGCCTGTCGATCGCTTCGTGTTTTGCTTGCAGCCGGGTGAATTCTTCCTGCAACTTCGATAGCTCTGCGTCTGACAACTTTTCCAGATTCACCAGATGTGTGCGGGCTCCTCCAACTCCCTTGATTAGCTCATCGAGCTTCAAGTGAATTGCCGTCCGCTGTTAGACAGTTCTGCGTGAGGCGCTAGAGGAGCGAAGCTGCGGCCTTGTCGACTAACCATTCCAGCTTGCCATCCAAAGGTTGGATTCTCTGAGCCGGTAACGGGTCTGACCCGGGTTGGGGATGTAACACTTCCGCGAGGCGCTCAGCTTTTCCCGCTCCCGTAACCAGAAACATTACGCGCGCCGCCTGATTGAAGACAGGAGCCGTTAATGTAATGCGGTCCTGTCTTGATCCTTCCGGCCTTGTGGCCACCTGTCTGGATCCCTCCGGCTTTGTTGCGACAACCCATTTCGTTTTTTCATTGAGCGCTCCGCTGCCCGGAAACAGCGAGGCAGTGTGTCCGTCCTCGCCCATTCCCAACAGAACTAAATCGAAACGCGGCCAGGCGACTCCGGCGAAAAATGTCTTCAACTGGTTTTCATAAAGTCTGGCGCTCTCGTTCGGATCGCCCTCGCCAATAATGCGGTGCACGTTCTTGGCTGGAATTGGCACTTTCGAGATCAGCGTCTCATATGCCAGCGCGTAGTTGCTGTCCGGATGATCTGGCGGGACACACCGCTCGTCACCGAAGAAGAGGTGCACCTGGGACCACTCGACGCGATGCCTGAACCGCTCAGTCGCAAGCAATTCGTAAACTCGCCTGGG
>JBGPYG010000295.1:0-5422 GCA_041493085.1 Pyrinomonadaceae bacterium
AAGTCATTTCGCGAATCAACTAAACCACGTTCGCCGCGAGGCGGTCTGGGTCCGGTCGGCTTACGCATCAGTTTTTCTGTTCGCCTCTGCTTGAAAATGGTGGCGAAGTCGTGAGTACCGCAAGAATTGCATTTCGTTGCTTAGCTCAGTGACGCTTCCGATGCTGTATTTCCCCGGCCGCTCGCGACGCCACCCGCTCGATTCGTTTTGCTGTTCGGACGGCCATACTGCTTCCAAAGCCTTTCTAACAGAATTGAACGAATCATCGTATTCGGCATGTGGAGCGAAATCACGCAAGAGCTTGAGCAGCGTCGAGATGTTTTCACTAGCCAAGAGGCCCTTTCTCTCCTCGAGACACGAAAAATCAAAACTGTTGGCCGAGATGCGATAAGGCGTCGTTTGCTTTCTGCTGTACAAGTCAACGACGATTTCGTCGGTGACGAACTCACTTGCCGCCAAAATCTGGTTTTCGGTACGAGTCCCCTTTTGCTCCTTTAACTCGACTCGCTTGACGACCAAGCGACCAACGACCATCAATACAAGGTCGGGCCACGAAATCTGGATGGCGGGAGTTTCGGGAGTTCGATAGGCGCAAATTCCCGCATCATCGATATCAAGAGCGCGCACTTTTACCAGGCCCATTGCGTTCGCGTCGGGTTCCATATCTGGCATGATGCAGGAATTAATTCCCAGTCCGGTCAATCGGCGCTGCACCAATGAAGCTTCGTCCATCGTGGCCGCACGCGCGAGTGGCAGCGGCATCGATGACGTTAGAATTCGCGCCAGGTCGTCCGGACGCAATCTTAAAAGATCAGCCGCCGGCACGAGATTCTCCTCACCTGGGTTTGCGGCTGGAGGCAGAAGGATGTTGTTATATCCCTGCTCCCATTTTTCCAGGGGCCTTAGCGTGGGCTTTTGCAGGGCGACCGTGGTTTCGTTGAGCGGAAGAATGCCACCGCAATACAGGCAGTTGACCCGAGTGGGCGGATTCGCTCGCAAACAGACGTCGCAGCGGACCATTTGATCCGGGGCAAATGGCTCGGGCGCGGACTCAGTTGGTCCGTCAATCAAGATGGGAAGCGCAACATTTTCGTTATCTTTGGGCAACTGCTCCTCCAGGACTTTGGATTATACGACGCGGTAAACTTTCGACCGTAATGTTAACCCTAAAACCCACTTCGTCAGCATGATTTTCATGACGAATCGTAAAGTCAGGTTAGCTCTTCTTCTGGTCGCGTCAGCGCTGACGGTTAGTAGTTGTGCCCCATTGCAACCACCAAGCGCGACTGGCCCACGAGGAAACGATCCGCTCTATCCAATTTTACTGAACGAGGACAATCAAAGGAGAGAGGCGATTGTTGCTGCTTTGAAGCGGCTCGCGCAACCAGCGGGAAACTCCGCCACGACAGGGCCCCAGCTTCAACCGGTCACCGCAACAATTCTAAGCTTGCCTGCAAACGCCGGCAGTAGTTTCTATCTCCCGAAAGTGGGAGCTACAGCAGTGATGAACGAGGAGGAAACCAGAGAATCACTGCGACGATTCATTAAGGAGTGGCAGGGACTTATCGGCGCCGATCCATCGAAGCTTTCGCTCGTCGAGCGCGTTGATCGACCGGATGGCTCGAAACTCGCAAACTACGAACAGCGTCCCTTTCGCTATCCCATCCGCGGAAACTACGGCAAGCTGCAGATTCACTTCACCGCTGACCGCCGCGTGTTGAATCTTTCGAGCACCTGCATTCCGTATGCAGACCAAATGCAAACGGCTCTCTCGCCGCTTAGTGTGAAGCTCAAAGCGGAAGAGGCTGTGCAGCAACTGCGCGATAACGGCATAGCATATGAGGACGCAAAACGAAACAAGGTAAGCTTCAAGGTGGCTGCAACCGGCGAGATAAATCCGCGTGGCCTGGTAACGTATATTCTCCCTTCGAAGAGTCGGCCCGATGCGCTTGAGTTTCATCTCGCCTGGGAGATCGAGTTGACCAATGCTCCGGTCACAATCGCCTATGTTGATGCAATGAACGGCGAGATAGTCGCCGCTGAATAGCTCGGCCTCAGCGCTTTCTGGTCGGCCCTGCTTGACCAATTACCGACAAAAAAGCATTCTAGAAACGATATTAAATGCCTATTTGGAGTAGCCTATCAGATGAACAATTTTGATCCGACACACAATATCTCATGGCAACTCGGACACCGTGGCAGGGTAGCGGTGTTCATTGATGGTAACAATCTGTTCCATGCGGCCCGCTTCCACAATATCGATATAGATTACAACAAACTCTTGCGCGTGTTGCTTGGGGACGGCCGATTGCTACGGGCGTTTTTCTACACCGGCGTAGACATTGGGGCTGAAAGGCAACAGGGCTTCTTGCTCTGGATGAGACGCAATGGCTTCCGCGTGATTCAAAAAGAGTTAAAAACATTTTATGACGGAAGTCGCAAAGCAAATCTTGACGTGGAAATTGCGGTCGACATGCTGTCGCTCGCTGGTCGCTACGATACTGCGGTTCTTGTTTCCGGGGACGAAGACTTTGTATATGCGGTAAATGCGGTCGCCTATAAGGGTTGCCGGGTTGAGGTCGCGGGTTTTCGTTCGAATACAGCGCCGAAGTTGATTGATGTTGCCGACTATTTTATTGACCTTGGCGAAATAGCGGATCGAGTTCGCAAGGAAATACATGGCCCCCGCTATGACGAGCGGGATATTCACGAGCAACAACCAACGCAATACCTGCACGAACAAATCCAGATTCAGGAGACCACGGACGACGGGTTTCAGTCGGCTTTGCGAGTGGTGCTGGAGACAACTGTTGAGGAAGAAGCCGAGCAGTTTGGCGCCGCAGCTGATTTTATTCGCATAACCGACGAACACTAGAATTGTCCGACAAACTTCAGGAGAACTCTGATTAAGTACTTTCGACGCGTAGCGTCCGTATGAATTTAACCCGGCCTTTCTAAGGCCGGGAAAGATCAACGAGGTGTTCGCGTCGCGTAGCGACGCCTGAAACTAGAGCTGGATTGAATCGTCGCTACGCGACGAGAACACGCAATAACCTGATCCCGGCGCTGCCACCCCACGCGGGCTGCCCGCGCGGGGACCCCGGTTGAAACGCCGGGCTAAACTCATACCGACGCTACGCGTCGAAGACACTTGACCAGAGATTCCTAAAGTTTGTCGGACATTGAGGTTTCGGATTGTAGTATGAAACTCTTTACCATCGAGGAAGCAAATGAGCTGCTGCCATCGGTGCGCGAGATTTTGCAAAAGATCCGGCGTTCTCGCCGCCGACTGGCCGCGTTCCGCCATAGCGCAAAGCTAGCTGCCCAAGGCGCGGAACAGGGCGGCGGCGGGATGGGAAATGGTGTGCAATACGCCATAGTCCTCACGAATTTCACTGAGGAGATGTCAGAACTTGAAGACCTGGGTGTCCAGTTGAAGGACTTTGACCGTGGCTTGGTTGATTTCCCTTCGCTTCGGGACGGCCGAGTTGTCCTGCTTTGTTGGCAACTGGGCGAAGGGGATGAGCTCGAGTGGTGGCATGACATGGACGCGGGCTTCGGAGGCCGCACACCTCTCTAAGACTTTTCCACAGGAGCGAAGCCACGAGCTATTTTTTTGGCTGCACTGACAACTCCAACGCCTCTTATATTTTCTGATTGACCACTTAAAGTAGTTCCTGATACCATGCGCCCCGACTACGCGGGAGTCTGGCCGGATTTAGTCAGGCCCTCAGCTAGCTCAGACCGTCCCCTTCGGAGGCAGCTTCGTATGCGATGTCCGGCGTGCGGCGCGGGTTACAAAGAACGTTGTGTGAGGTGCCCGGAGTGCGGCGCGCTTCAGAACGAGATTCCAGTAGAACCGTCCCAGCCAGCGCAGTCAGAGCGAATCGATATCGTGGAAGAAACATCACCTCCCAAAACCCGGCAAAAGAAGCGCGCCAGGCCGAGGACGACCACTTCTCTGATCGAGTTTCCCGGCGTCAACAAAAGCGCTTTGCCTCAATGGCGCAAGGATTTAGGGGAACGGGTGCGCGAAGTACAGGAAAGGCGTGCGCGCGGAGCGACGATGGAGGCTGGAGAAAACGAGCCGCCGCCTGGTGAACTTGAACCCAAGACGGCCCCGATCCTGGAGCTTATTCCCCAAGCCGAAGTTCCCCCCTTGAATCCATTGGTTGTGGCGGCCCTACGACGCATCGAACGAGCCCATTCCCAACCCGCAGGCAATGCCGCTGTGGCTGTTGCTTATGAGGAGCAACCCGAATTTGGGCACGAATTAGCTCCGCGTGACGACGCAAATGACGCCGCGAAACTGGAAAGAGCCCACAATCTTGCGGTTGTCCCAACGCCGGCTGTCACCAAACCCGACGTTCCGCAGGAAACGAGAAAGCCACGACGAATAATTGACGATCAAAACGACCCGGCTCTTAACTACCTGGATTCCATTCCGACAGCCGTGATTCTTGAAAATCGCGAATACCGTTCAGCGCCAGTGTTCTTACGGTTGGTCGGAGCCGTTTCCGATTTGGTAGTCGTTTTTCTTTTCTCGTTGCCTTTCCTGGTATTAACCGAGTTGACGAATCTTGAGTGGCGCGACCCGCGCGTGATCGGTTTTGCCGTGGGTACCTTTTTGGTAGTGAGCTTTCTATATCTCACAGTCAGCATCGCTTTTACCGGCCGCACCATAGGAATGAAACTGTTTTCTTTACGCGTGGTCGATGCGCGAACGGGGTTGATTCCGACCGGCGGCCAATCGGCCGGGCGTGCAGTGGTTTACATTCTGTCGCTGGCATCAGCCGGCATCGCGTTGCTATACACGCTTATCGACCCTGAAAAACACACTGCTCACGATCGTTTCACGCGTACAGCCGTTATTCGAGTGTGATCCCGTTTTATCGATAGAATCGGCTCTGCTCTGTTGTCAGAGCAGAGCCTTTTTCTTGAACGTGAACTCCGGTTCGCGCGCAAACTGCCATCCGAAGGGTTAATCCGGTGCATCAAGAAACACTGCAAGAGATTGTCGGCGAATTGGACGAGCTGTTGCCGGGCCGCTTCCTTGGAAAGATCTTCCAGTTGTCAGCATTTTCTTTGGCGATTGATTTTGGTCTCAAAGACGAGGGTTACCTCTTCATCAGTATCGAGCCGGCCGCGCCTCGCGTCTATTTAATCAAACGAGGAGTTCGAGAGTTGGAAAAAGCGTCGATGCCTCTTTCGTCATTTGCCCAAACGATGCGTACTAGCCTTGGCGGTGGCAACCTGCTGTCGCTAACGAAGGATAAAGACGAGCGGGTTGTCAGATTCGCATTTTCCGTGGCTGATGACCTGGGCGATTCTCGGAATTGGTTTTTGGTAGCGCAACTCACGGGTCGCTCGGCAAACCTGCTCTTGCTGGATTCAGGGGGCACAATTACCCAGGCATGGCGCA
>JBGPYG010000153.1:0-8169 GCA_041493085.1 Pyrinomonadaceae bacterium
CGAGGTGAACTTCCAAAGCATAACGCGGCTGCGGCGTACCGTGTCCGCGCTTGGGTCCACACGGCGGCTTGTTTGTAAACGCGCGCAGGCCCTGAAACTTGTAACGCGGCACGTCATAGGTAACGGTCTGCAATGCGCCGGTGTAAAAGGTGCTGGCAACGCCGTAGCTGCCGTAGGCGCCGCCGTCGAGGAATGACTGGAAATGCATCCCGGTTATGGCGCCGTCCTTTTTCACCCCGGTCTTGACGTGCATGAGCACCGGATGGCGGCCGCGGTGACAATAGAAAACTTCCTCGCGCGTAAGCGTCACCTTCACCGGGCGCCCGGTCATCAGCGAAAGTTTGCAAACGATGATTTCGTGATTGAAAGGATCACTTTTGCCGCCGAAGCCGCCGCCGTTCGGCGTAGCAATGACGCGGATATGGCTGGCGGGCAACTCCAAGACTTTTGCAAGCGCGCGGTGAACGTAGTGTGGCGTCTGCGTCGAACTCCAGAGCGTCAGCTTGTTGTCCGGATCGAAATTGCCGACAGCGGCGTGTTGCTCCATCGGCAGGTGTGTGTTGCCTTCGTAGAAAAAAGTGTCTTCGCGAATGAGATCCGCTTCGGCGAAGCCTTCCTCGACGTTGCCAAATTCCAGCGAAACCTTTTTATGAATGTTTCCCTCGTCGCCGTATTCGTGGATGCGAGGCTCGTCGATGAGAATGGCTTCAGCAATCGAGGAGATAGTGTTCAGCGGTTCATATTCAACCTCGATGAGGTTCATCGCATCGAAGGCGGTGTCTTCGTCAATCGCCGCGACCGCCGCCACGGGGTCGCCGATGAAACGAACCTTGTCGATGCAGAGCGCGTGCTCATCCTGGCTCACGGGAAGAATCCCGTAGGGGATTGGCAAGTCTTTGCCGGTGATAACAGCGATCACGCCAGGCAAGGCGAGCGCCTTTGAGATGTCAATGCTTTTGATTAGGGCATGCGGCAGATGAGTACGCAGAATCTTGCAGTACAGCATGCGCGGCAGCACGATGTCGTCGGCAAACTTCGTCTGGCCGGTGCACTTTGCGCGCGCATCGACCTTGCGAAAGGGTTTGCCGACAACCTTGAGAGGTTTCCCGTTGTTGTTTCCGTTCCTAGCCATAACCACTTGCAATTAGCCGCGGATTAACGCGGACGAACGCGGATTCAATATAGGCAACTTAAAACTCAAAACTGCTGATTCGCGCAAATCCGCGTTAATCCGCGGCTGCTTCTATTCGTACCCGTAGACGCTCTCGCGCGGCAGTTCCATTTCCTCACCACGCATGCGCGCCGCGGCCAGTTCCACGGCTTCGTAGATTTTTATGTAGCCGGTGCAGCGGCAGAGATTGCCTGACAAAGCTTCTTTGATTACTTCACGCGAAGGATTCGGATTCTTTTTCAAAAGCTCTTCAGCAACCAGCAAAAATCCCGGTGAACAATAACCACACTGAGCGGCGCCGGTATCAGCAAACGTGTCCTGCAACGGATGAAGCTGCGCGCCATCAGCCATTCCTTCGATTGTTTTGATCTCCTGGCCCTCGGCGTCGAGACCCAACATCAAACAGGAAAGAATCGAGCGACCGTTTACCAGCACGGTGCAGGTGCCGCACTCGCCGAGTTCGCAGCCATGCTTGGTCCCAGTTAAGCCGAGGTCTTCACGCAAGACTTCCAACAGCGTCTTGTGCGGCGCGAAGGCAACCTCCGCCGGCTCGCCGTTCAGCGTGAACTTTATGTGAGACTTTTGTTTGCTTAAATCAGACATGACTTGACCGAAAACGATTCTAGCAAAGGAGGGAGGAAACCGCAGGTGTACGAACAGTCGGTGCTGTCCTAATCTGAATCTCTGCGCCTTCTCAGCGTGCTCGGCGCCTCTGCGGTTAGCGCATTTCAAGACCATTAACCGCAGAGGCGCAGAGGCCGCAGAGATTGCGCAGAGAAAATAGCGAAATTAGGACACTACCGAACAGTTAACCCTTTGTCGTGGCCGCGTCTTTCTTCGCTTTATTGAGCATCGTGTTGTCGATCAAGCGCGTCTTGCCGACATAAGCTGCGACCGCAATCAGGATCGGGCGCTCGTCAAGTTTGTCCAGCTTCTCCAGGGTCTCCGCATCCACCACGCTCACGTAATCGACGCGCACACGAGGCTCAGACTCAATCGTGGTGCGGACAATCTCTTCGAGCTTGCCAGCATGTCGCTCGCCTTTCTTAAAAACTTCCTTTGCCTTCTGGAGCCCGCTATGGATCACCGAGGCTGACTGCTGCTCCTCGGCGCTCAGGTAAAGATTGCGTGAAGAAATCGCGAGGCCGGAATCCTCGCGAACGGTGGGCAACACAACTATCTCGGTATCGAAAGCCAGGTCCCTAACCATCCGTTTGATAATCACAGCCTGCTGCGCGTCCTTCTGACCGAAGAAAGCAAAGTCCGGGTGTACGGTATTGAGGAGAACTGCAACTACGGTGGCGACGCCGCGAAAGTGGCCCGGCCGCGTCGCGCCTTCGAGCGGCTTCGAAAGTCCGCCAACGTTTACATAGGTCGAGAAGTCCTTCGGGTAAATCTCTTCGGCGGAGGGTGCAAAAATATAATCGACGTTGTAGTCGGTCAGGATCGCCGTGTCCTTAGTTAGGTCGCGCGGGTAGTGTTCGTAATCCTCGCTCGGTCCAAACTGGGCGGGGTTCACAAAGACTGACACCACGACGACGTCGCACATCCGCCGCGCTTCACGCACGAGACTGAGGTGACCTTCATGCAGCGCGCCCATCGTTGGCACCAGCCCGATAGTCCGATCCTGCTCGCGGCGAATCTTGCGCGCGACGGAACTCATGCGCTGGCGGCGATTGATGATCTCCATAGTTTATTTGGGGAAGAGTTCAGGACTTCCTGACCTTAGACTCATTTGCCGGCAACTCTTTAGCGCGCGTGGTGATTTTGAGTTCCTCCGCCGCCTCGGCGGGCAGCGCATACGACTCAGCCTCTGAAGGGTACGTCCCGCTGCGCACGTCATCGGCATAGCGAGTTATGGCTTCCGTCATTACCTCATGAAGGTTTGCGTAGGGCCGCACGAACCGCGCAAGTTTGCCAAAAGACAATCCCAGCATGTCGTGTAACACCAGCACCTGAATGTCGCAACCGGCTCCGGCGCCAATGCCGATCGTAGGAATGCTGACGCTCTCAGTAATCAAACTTGCAATCTCGCGCGGCACAACCTCCAGCACGATCGCGAAGGCGCCTGCGTCTTCCAACGCGCGAGCGTCATCAAACAACTGTCGCGCGGCAGCCGCGGTCTTACCTTGGACCCGATAAGCGCCGAGCTTGTTGATCGACTGCGGCGTCAAGCCAATATGGCCCATCACTGCGATCTCTTCGTCAACCAAACGCTTTACCAGTTGGACGCGTTTGTGTCCGCCTTCGAGTTTGACGGCTTCGGCGCCTCCTTCTTTCACCAGCCGCAGTGCATTTCTCACCGCGTCATCCGCGCCCGTATGAAACGAACCATAAGGCATATCGGCAACCAGCAGGGCACGCTGCACCGCCCGTCGCACCGCTTTGAGGTGAATCAGGATCTCATCGAGCGTAACCGGCACCGTGTTGCCGTATCCCAGGACAACATTGCCCAGGCTGTCGCCGACGAGAATGATGTCGATGCCGGCTTCGTCAACAATGCGGGCGGTGGGAAAGTCGTAGGCGGTTAGACAAACCAATCGCTCGCCGCGCTGTTTGCTCGCTTTCAGCGACGGCGCATTAACTTTTTCAGGACGCTCAGGCTTCAGATAAGGCATATTTCAGCTCGCTGGCCACGCTCGGCGGCGGCCAATTTAGCACCCCAGCACGGCGGCCTCGCTGGGGACCCCGCAACTGCCAATTATCGGCCGTAACGCAAACCTCAGTTTGCGTTTTGAATTAATGGACGGGAAATATGTAAGGCCGCTTCGCAAGTGGGGTCATTATAACGGCAAAATGAAAAAAAGGGGAAAAAGGACGGCGCTTGTAACGCAAACTGTTAGTTTGCGGCGGTTGGGTACGATTTAACTTAAGAGAACAGAGCTTCCGCTACGCCAATGCGTGAAAGCAAGCTGTCTGCTGGTGAGTGCGTTTCTTTCAGCTGCAAGTTTTCAAGGTTACGGCAAACTAACAGTTTGCGTCACAAAGTGGCGCTAAGGGTTCCAGGGCCTTACGTCGGAATCATCGTCGAGCGCTACAAGTAGTTCACTGATTGTCTTTTTGAGTGTGGGATGAACTAACGCAGGAGCAAGTTCAGCCAAAGGCACGAGCACAAACCGGCGATGATGCAGTCGCGGATGAGGAAGCGTCAGAAGCTGTGTGTCACATGTTTCGTTACCGCAGAGAAGAAGATCGAGATCGATCGCGCGCGGACCCTTTGCCTTTTCGCGGGTTCGACCAAGGGAGAGTTCCACTTGCAGCAATCGCGCCATTAGTTCTTCGGGACGAGGAAGCATGTCGCCCTCCAGTTCCGCAACCATATTGAGGAAGGGTGGCTGCGGGAAAGTTTCCACCGGCTCGGTTTCATAGATTTGCGAGAGTCGACTCACCTCGAGTCCGACGTCGAGCATTCCGCGAATGGCGAGCAGCAGATTTCCAGCGCGGTCGGCGAGATTGGAGCCGAGGCCGATGTAGGTGTTTGTTTGTGGGTCGTTGAGAGCCATGGAAGCAAACAGCAAAACAGCAAACAGTAGATAGCAAACAGCAAACAGTAGACAGCCGAATGTGGTAGGGGAGTATAGAATGAAAAGCCGCAGTATGACGAAGAGTTAAGAACTTGACGTCGGAATAGATCGTATCTTGCTGACTGCTGACTCATATGCGCCAACTCGCAACACTCCTCTGGCTCAAGTGGACGCTTTTCCGGAATTCACTCCGGTCATCAAAGGCAGTCGCCAATCGCATCGCGTCCGTACTCGCGATGCTAATTGCACTCGGGCTCGCCCTACTGATCGCGTTGGGTCTCGGCGTTGCTGCTTATGCTTTGACTTCACCTGATTTGGCTCAAAGTCTTCAAAGAGAAAGAAGGAGTGGTGCTCCCATCCCTTCGGTGGAGTTTATCTTCTTTTCGATCTTCGCGTTGTGTTACCTGCTTTGGTCGACACTGCCGCTCAGCATTGGCAGTAGCCGCCAGTTTGATCCGGGCAACCTGCTTCTTTACCCGATCAGTTTGCGGAAGCTTTTCGCAGTAGACTTCGTCAGCGAAATTGCCAGTCTACAATCCGTGTTTGCCATCCCGGCGATCATCGCCATTGGCGTGGGCGCCGGCCTGGCCCAGGGAAACCTGGTTGGCGGCATTCTGATCTCGCTGGTTGCCGCAGTGTTTGGAGTCGCGCTGTCAAAATGGATCTCGATCTCTATCGGCGCATTGATTCGCAAGAAGCGAACTCGTGGCGAAACTCTGCTCGCTTTGATTGGAGTGGTTGCCGGACTCGGTGGCGCTTTGTTTGGTCAAATCGCGCCAGTGCTCTTTCGCCATGCAAACTCGATTCCGGCCCTGCGCTGGACGCCGCCGGGCGCGATAGCCTACGCCCTGACCCACGGTCTGCGCGAGGGCCATGCGGCGGGATACGCGCTCGCGTTGGCCGTTGTCAGCGCGTACACAGTCATACTCGTTGCCATTACGTATTGGTTGGCGCGCCGAGCGATTCTCGGAGGGGGAAAACGGCGCCGCGCGCGGCCAACTTCGATAAAACCCGCCGCTGAAAGTTACACCGGGTGGGAAATTCCACTAATGCCTGCTGCGCTCTCGTCGATCGTTGAGAAGGAGTTGCGCTATGTGATGCGCAATGCGCAAGTGCGAATGATGACCCTCATGCCTCTGATTTTGATTGCGGTGAGAATTGTGAACAGACGGCGCTTTGATCAGGTGGGTTCAGCAAGCAGCACTTTCTCCACCGACTTCTTCAAGTATGGAGAAGGGTTGATGGCGACCGTCGGCGTACTCTACGTTTTTCTCATCCTTGCCGGACTGTTCTGCAATCAGTTTGCTTTTGAACGCGGTGGCATGCGCACGCTCATACTTTCACCGGTTGATCGCAAAATCATTCTTCTCGGTAAGAACATCGCTATCTCAACTGTGGCGCTCATCTTTTCCGCGGGCTTGCTGGCGGTTAATGAGTTGGTGTTTTGGGACATCACATTCGGTGCGTTGCTTTTTGTTGCGCTCAGCTTTCTCTCCTTTGTCTCGCTGATGTCGCTGATGGGAAATTGGTTTTCGTTACGCTTCCCCAAGCGAATGAAATTTGGCAAGCGACTCAACGTCTCCGGCGTCGTCGGACTGTTGCTGATACCAATGGTTTTGCTCCTGGCTCTCCCACCTTTGGCGGCGACGGCGGCAGGTTATGTCGCGCAGAGTTTGCTGATTGAGTATGTTACACTCGCCCTTCTGGCAGTTCTTTCAATCGGCTTCTATCGGCTGGTGATTGACGCTCAGGGTGAATCACTTCAGCGAAGGGAACTGGAAATACTCGAAGCCGTCAACGATCCGGGGAGCGACTGAATTGTCTGGCTGGTAAAGCGCTTGGGGGAAAGGGTCAAGGGGAAAGGGACAATACTGATTCCCCTTTACCCCTTCTCCTTTTCCCCTGGACTTGCGGCCCCGTCAATACACAAATGGCTCGCAGAAGATTTCGCAGTAACCAGCGACACGAACCCTCCACTGAGCGTTCCTTCCAGGAATACTATCTTTCAACGCCCGCGCCACAGACCTCCCGCACTGAACTGTTGCGATTGATTCGCGGCGGCGAAGATACGTTTCTTGAGCTGAAGGTAAAGCTCTCAAACCCCGAAAGAATTGCGCAGGAAATTGTCGCGCTCGCAAACACCGGCGGCGGTGTGATTGTGTTTGGAGTTAACGATCAACTGCGCATTGAAGGCGTCGATAACCCCGAGAGTGTTCAGGAAGAATTGGTGCGCATCTGCCGCGAAGATGTCGAGCCTCCGCTGGTTCCTTTCATTGATCGGATCGCCTTTGACAATGGCCGCCGGGTAGTCGCGCTCGACATCGAAGGGAAGCGACGTCCCTACCGCACCCACGATGGGCGGTTCTATCTGCGTGTTGGCTCGGAAAAACGCGAGGCCACATCCGAGGAACTCTCCTCCTTGATGGATGACGTTCGGCCGCTAGGATTTGAAAACATGCCCGCGCTCGGGGCGGCGACTGAAGACATTGACGAAGCGCACCTGTGGAGTTTTATTCGTGAATTTGAAGGCGATGCCTTTGATAACGCCGGCGCGAGTGGCTACCCGACTAAAGATGTGGTCGAGCGAGATTTGCTGCTGGCGACGGAGCATGCCGGCGAGGTGGTTCCGACAGTGGCCGGCCTGCTGCTTTTTGGTCGTGACGAGCGCGTGCCGGCGCTTCTGCCGCGCTCGTCAATCTCCGCGATACGATTTGCCGGCGATTCGTTGCAGTCACCTGTAATCGAGCGCTTTAAGATTTCAGGTAATTTGTTAACGCTCTATGAAGCGACCCTGCGCTTCGTTGCCCGGTACTGCGACTTATGGGACACGCGCCCACGAACTTTTCCCGCCGCTGATGTTCAAGAAAGTCCGGTGGCGGCGCGCGCAAACTACCATCGCGGCGCGCTGAGCGAGGCGGTCTCGAATCTACTCATTCACCGCGATCTTGTTCTACGCGATCAGTCGACGCGGCTGAATATTTTCGACCACTCAATTGAACTCATAAACCCTAGACGCACGGCGGGCTTTTCTCCGTTAGCTCAAAAGGCAATTCGCTACGGAGTGCCGCAGCGCCTCAACCCGCAACTTGCTGCGATATTCTCCAGCCCTGCTTATGGATTGAAACTACCGCAAGGTGGCCTTCCCATGTTATTGCGCGCGAGTCGTCTTTTTTCGAGTCGGCGGACGGAGCTGAACGCACTCAACGACGAGTTTCGGCTGCGGCTGCATGGTGTCTGAAGGCCAGTGGGCAGAAGGCAGGAGGCAGGCGCAGGTGCAGGAGACTCGTCTCAGGTCTTCAATGGCAAATGAAAAATGGGAAATGGTGGATTCAAGTTTGAAGTGCAACATGGGTGGTTGCGAATCCTCGGATATCAGAACCGAGAGCGGTAGCGACCGGCCAAAGATTCAACAGCGTGTCCTGATCCTTCTTTGCTTCGCGGTTCAGGCAGCATTTCTAACTAATAGTTAAGCGC
>JBGPYG010000098.1:0-10193 GCA_041493085.1 Pyrinomonadaceae bacterium
ATCAGCAAACTCGCCGACGCCGCGTTGCAGCAGACTGACGCTGACGAAGTATCGATTCTTTTGCCCACCAGCGATGGTAAGGAACTCTATGTCGCCGCCGTGCGCGGCGAGAACCGCCAGCGATTGCTGGGCGAGCGGGTTCCGCTCGACCAGGGCATCTCCGGCTGGGTGGCCCGCGAACGCGCGCCGCTGATTCTCAATGGCGAAGTGAAGGACGAGCGCTTCCGGGCCTTATGGCCCCATCCGGAAATCCGTTCGGCGATTTCAATGCCGATGCAGGTGGCCAACAAACTAGTCGGCACTATCAACCTTAACGCCGTGAACCGGCCGCGCCCCTTCACGTTAGGCCAAATGAAGGCGTTGACCATCCTGGCCAGCACTGCGGCCGCGGCCCTGGAAAGCGCCTCTCTCTACACGCAGGTGCGGACGACCGAAGAAAAGTATCGATTGATTTTCGAGAATGCTACCGAGGGATTGTTTCAATCTACTGCTGACGGGCGAGTCCTTACAGCTAATCCGGCACTCGCTCGTATTCTCGGTTACGACTCGCCCCAAGAAATGATCGCAACCATCACCGATATCACGCAGCAACTCTATGTTAATCCCGAAGATCGCGCAGAGGCCGCTCGCTTACAGGAAGAAGCCGGTGGTCTGGTGGGCTTTGAAATGGAGGCTTACCGGAAAGACGGCGAAAAAATCTGGCTAAGTGTGAACCGGCGCTCCGTTCGCAATCAAAACGGTGCATTGTACTTTGAAGGATCTGTCGAGGACATTACCGCTCGCCGGCACATCGAAGAAGAGAAACGCAAAACCAGGCAACAATATGAAGCGTTAGTACACTCAATTGACGGCATTGTCTGGGAACTGGATGTACGAACCCTTACCTTTACCTTCGTCAGCAAACAATCCGAACGACTACTCGGCTACACGCCGGAGCAGTGGGTTAGTGACCCAAGTTTTTGGAAGGACCATCTGCATCCGGAGGACCGCTCATGGGTCCTTGAATTCTGCCTCGACGCCATGGCGAGAAAGGCTGACCATGAATTCGACTACCGCATGATAGCGGCCGATGGGCGGGTGGTGTGGCTGCGCGACATCGTGACAATGGATTACACAAACCCTGACTCTCCACATCTGCGTGGAGTCATGGTGGACATCACGGAGCGCAAGCTGGCGGAAGACCAATTAAAGAAGAGCGAAGAACGCTATCGTGATCTGGTTGAGAATGCTCATGACCTTATCTATGAGCACGACCTTGAAGGTAACTACATCTCGGCCAACAAGGCGGTGGAGCAAGTCACTGGCTACTCGCTTGAAGAAAGTCTTCATCTTAATCAGGCACAGATCGTTTCGCCCGACTATCTCGAGAAGTCGCTGGAGATGTTTCGCCGCAAGCTTGCCGGTGAAAGGGTAACTGCATATGAGATGGAGATCATCGCCAAAGACGGCCATCACGTCACGGTCGAAGTGAACACCAGTCTTGTTCTTAAAGACGGCGTTCCAGTAGGTATTCAGGCTATTGCCCGCGACATTACTGAACGCAAACGCGTCGAAGAAATACAAGCTCGCCGGGCAGCTCATGCATTATTCCGAGCTGACGTCAGCGCCGCGCTGGCTATTAGTCGCGCGCCCTTACGGCCTACGCTCGAGTCATGCGTCACAGCAATTGTCGAACATCTCGGGGCAGCCTTTGCCCGTATCTGGACTCTTAATCGCGAGGAAGAGATGCTGGAGTTGCAGGCGAGTGCTGGAATGTACACCCATATGGATGGGCCGCACTCCAGGGTACCGGTGGGCTCATTGAAGATTGGCAAAATCGCTCAAGAGCGCGCGCCCCACATCACAAACAAGGTGCAGACCGATCCGCGAGTCAGCGATAAAGAATGGGCCAAGCGAGAGGGAATGGTTGCCTTCGCCGGATACCCTTTGCTGGTGGGAAATCGGATGCTCGGCGTCATGGCAATGTTCTCACGAGAGGAACTTGCCGAAGACACGCTCGACGCCCTCGCGTCGGTCGCCGATCTCATCTCGCAGGGTATTGAACGCAAGCGCGCTGAGGAGGGGCTGCGAGAGAGCGAAGAGAGATACCGCCTCCTTTTTGAAAGCAGCCCGCAACCAATGTGGGTTTACGATCTGGAAACGCTCGCCTTCCTCGCTGTCAACGAGTCAGCCGTGCATCACTATGGCTATTCACGGGAAGACTTCCTCGCCATGACGATTAAAGACATTCGTCCGGCTGAGGACATACCCGCCCTTTACGATTCCGTCGCCAGGAGGTCCGAGGGAGTTGATGAGGTGGGAATATGGAGACACCTCAAAAAAGACGGCACCATCATTGAAGTAGAAATCAGTTCTCACTTGTTAGTGTTTGACGATCGGCGAGCTGAACTTATTCTCGCCCATGATATTACCGAGCGCAATCGCCTGGAAGCCGCGCTGTTGGCGAGCGAAGAGCAACTGCGCCAGTCGCAAAAGCTCGAAGCGATTGGTCAATTGGCCGGTGGCGTGGCCCACGACTTCAATAATCTTCTGACGGTGATCGGCGGGTATTCGAGCATTCTCCTTAACAAACTAGAACAGGGCAGTCCTCTTCGGGTGAGCGTAGAGGAAATCAAAAAGGCCAGTGATCGCGCCAGCGGACTCACGCGACAGTTGCTTGCCTTCAGTAGGAAACAAATCCTGCAACCCAAAATAATGGATCTGAACGTGGTGGTTTCTGATCTGGACAAGATGGTGCGGCGGCTCATCGGCGAGGATATTGATCTCCTAACGATAACCGATCCCAACCTCGGCAAGGTGAAAGCAGATCCGGGCCAAATCGAACAGGTGTTGCTAAATCTGATTGTGAATGCCCGCGACGCTATGCCGGGTGGCGGAAAAGTGACGATTGAAACCGCCAATGCAGTTCTCTCCGCCGATTATGCACTCAGTCATGCGGCTGTCGGTGGTCCCCATGTGATGCTGGCCGTCAGCGATACGGGCTGTGGGATGGATGCGGAGTTGCAGAAACACGTCTTTGAGCCCTTCTTCACTACTAAGGTCACGAGCAAAGGCACCGGATTAGGTTTGGCAACGGTCTACGGAATAGTGAAGCAGAGTGATGGCCACATCTGGCTTTATAGCGAGCCCGGCAAAGGCACCAGCTTCAGAATATATCTACCCTGCGTCGATGAGATCGCGGCGGATCAAGCCAATGCTGCCAGCATGCCGCTGGTAACAAACGGAACGGAAACGCTGCTTCTGGTAGAAGATGAAGATCAGGTGCGTCGGATAGTGCAGGCGATTCTTGAACAGCAGGGCTATGACGTGCTGGCGGCTGCAAACGGTGAAGAAGCCCTGAAGCTCGCGGAACAGCATGGTTCAAAAATTCATCTCCTGATGACTGATGTGGTGATGCCGCAGATGAGCGGGCGTGAACTGGCCGAGGAACTGACCAATATACGACCGCAATTGAAAGTGCTTTACATGTCAGGTTATACCGACGATGCGATTGTGCGCCACGGGCTTCTTGACGCGAGTCTGAATTTTATTCAGAAACCATTTGATGCTGCCACCGCGGCGCGAAAAGTCAGAGAAGTGTTGGATTCGTAGGTCCAACAGCGTTTATGAGGAGCTGCGTCAATACCATCTGCGGTAAACGGCGGGTGTGGCTAATTTTTGAGGCTCCTCCACTCGCCACTCACCCTGTGCCAGATCTTTCGCCGTTATTTTTCTCTTGGCACAACGAATGCTATGACTGAAGTATGCAGCCTGAGACCGCTGCGCCGAGCCAGATCGCGGTCTTATGCCTGGGTCACTTAATCCCTGCCGCCCCTTTTCGTCCCACATCTTCTTTTGCTTTTGCAACCTGAGCACACTGACAAGTTCTAGAAGAAATGAACACAGGAATCACATCTCCAAGGTGGCCAACAATAGGGGCAACAGTGGCCGGAGGATTAAGCGCGGCGCTGGGACTTACAGTCCTGGTGGGCTGGTATACGCATAACACAGCGCTACTGCAAATACATCCATCTTTTGTCGCGATGGTCTATAACACCGCACTCGCCTTCCTTCTTTGCGGCACGGCACTCGTGGCAATCGCCCTCGGCCGGCCCCGCCTGGCAATCATCGGCGGTGGCTATGCAGTGGTCATCGGACTGCTCACGCTGGCCGAGTTCCTTTTCGCTCGAGACTTCGGCATTGACCAATTCTTCATGCGGCATTATGTGCTGGTTGCCAATCCTTTCCCGGGGCGTATGGCGCTCAATTCCGCCGTTTTCTTTCCGTTAGTTGGCTTAGGAATACTGTTGAGGAGCGTCGCTCCGAGGTTCCGGTTACGCCCCTTAATAGTGGGGCTAATTGGTTCGATCACTTTCGCCCAGGGGCTGGTCGCATTCTCAGGTTATTTGACAGGCATTACGACCACCTACGCCTGGGGGAACCTGACCCGAATGGCAGTGCACACGGCGTTTGGATTTTCCCTGCTCGGTGCCGGCCTCCTCGCACTGGCGTGGCAGGATCACAATGCGGAAGAAAAAAAGCAAGCACCGCGGTGGTTGCCCATCCTCGTGGGGCTGATCGTTGCAGCGATTACAGTGTGCCTCTGGCAGGCGCTCGTAGTAGATAAGCGAGCACAGACTAAAAGAACGGTCGAGGCCAGGACCGCGCTCGTGAGGAACGAGCTGGCAGTTCGTTTACAGTCCCACATTCTGGCTCTGAATCGCATGGCAAGACGCTGGCATCTTAATGGGATGAAGGACCAGCAGCAGCGAAAATCCGATGCTGCTCTTCTCGTGGGAGACTACCAAGGATTCGACGGCATTCGCTGGGTCGATCCTTCAAACCACATCGGTTGGACCATCCCTTTGCAAGGCCATGAGGCTGAACAGGGCATGTACCTCGCTTTCGAAGAGCGCCGCAGGGCAGCCCTGGAAGCTGCACTGAGCACTGGGCTATTAGCCGTTTCGCGCCCGGTCGAGTTGACGACGGGCGGCAAGGGCTTCCTGGTACTTGTTCCTCTCTATGACGGTGACAATTTCGACGGATACATAGATGGCTCCTTCCGTATTCAACACCTCCTGGATACGGTGTTATCTGAGGAGGTGACCAGCGGCTATGGGGTTGTGGTCTCCGAAGGTAATGACGAAATCTACCGCCGCAGCGAATCAAGCAATCAGCAGGGGTCTGAATGGGCCGACACTAAAGATTTAGCGCTTCCTGGAATGGATTGGCGCGTAGAAGTTTGGCCGGAAAAGAAGAAATTGGCCGAGCTTCAGTCATCAGTCTCCACGGTTACCGTGGTAGCCGGTCTCTTCATCTCTTTCATTCTAGCCTGGACAGTATGGCTTGCTCAGGCTGCCCGCAACCGCTCGAAGATTGTAGAGGCGACCAGCCTAAGCCTGGAGCGCGAAGTTGCTGAACGAACCCGCGCAGAGAAGGCTCTGTCCGCGGCCTTGGAAAAAGAGCGCGTGCTGTTGAATAACGCAGTAGATGTGATTTGTACGGTTGATGCCGACGGCAGGTTTGCCAGCATCAATCCAGCCTGTCAGCAAATGTGGGGGTACACCCAGGAAGAACTGGTTGGCCGCCAATACATTGAACTGGTCGTTCCCGAAGATATTGCCAGGACCAACGAAGAAGCGGCAAAGATAACGGCTGGCGAAACGGCAACAGACTTTGAGAACCGCTACCGGCATAAAGACGGCTCGGAAGTCCACGTCATGTGGTCGGCCTCGTGGTCCGAGAACCAGCAATTGATGTTCTGCGTTGCGCGCGATATTACCCAACGCCACCTGGTCGAGGAAAAACTAAGAAATTTCGCTGACGAACTCCAACGCAGTAACGCCGAGTTGCAGGACTTCGCCTCCGTCGCTTCACACGACCTGCAGGAACCGCTCCGCAAGATCCAGTCATTCGCCGACGAACTGAAGATGTGCATAGGTGACAAGATTGACGCGGACGAACGTGACACGCTGGACCGGATGATCGCGGCGGCGGGGCGCATGCGCACTCTCATCAATGATCTGCTCGCATTCTCCCGAGTAACGACCATGGCTAAGCCTTTTGTCCCGGTCGATCTGGGCTTAACGGTTAAGGAAGTGCTGTCGGACCTGGAAGCGCGGACGCGTGATACGAATGGCCGAATCGAGGTTTGCGATCTCCCCACGATTGACGCCGATCCGATGCAGATGCGCCAACTGTTGCAAAATCTGATTGGCAATGGTCTGAAATTCCACACTCCTGGTGTGGCTCCTATTATCAAGATCAGCGGCGAGAACGGCGGCGCAAACTATCGTTTGTCGGTTGCGGATAACGGCATCGGATTTGACGAGAAATACCTCGACCGCATCTTCACCGTGTTTCAGCGCCTACATGGGCGAAAAGAATACGAAGGGACTGGGATAGGTCTAGCCATCTGCCGGAAGATCGCCGAGCGCCATGGCGGTCAGATAGAAGCCCGCAGCGCGCCGGGCGCCGGGTCAACATTTACAATCACGCTTCCTCTGAAGCAGTCGAATGAGGAGAAACTTTGAAGGAGAATAAGAAACCAATGCAGATCTTAATGGCCGACGACGACGAAGATGATCGTCGCGCGGTCGCGAAAGCCTGGAAAACATCGCGTGCGGCCAACCCCATTGAGTTCGTTAACGACGGCGAGCAGTTGATGGATTACCTCCACCACCGCGGAGAATCCTCCGCCTTAGCCACATGGGCGCGGCCAGGTCTCATCCTGCTGGACTTGAACATGCCGAAAAAAGACGGGCGTGAAGCGCTCAAGGAGATCAAGGCTGATCCCGAGTTGCGACAGATTCCGATCATCGTCCTAACTACTTCAAAGGCTGAAGAAGACATCTATCGCACGTACGATCTCGGCGCGAATTCTTTCATCACCAAGCCGGTAACGTTTGCATCGCTGGTCGAGCTTATTCAGGTGATTGGCAAGTATTGGATAGAAATCGTGGAATTGCCGAACGATAGAAATGGGGGCTGAACAAGTGGATCGATCTGTAATAAAAGTACTCCTTGTTGAAGATGATGAAGATGATGTATTCATCACGCGCAAGCTGCTCTCGCGCATTGAGGGTACTGCATATCCGCTTGATTGGGTGGCAAATTACGATGCCGGTATGGCAGCGATCCTCAAGGGCGAACACGACATCTGCCTGCTTGATTACTGGCTCGGCGAGCGCAATGGCCTCGAATTCCTGCGCCAGGCAGTCGAGAAAAGCTGCAAGATGCCTATCATCGTGCTGACTGGAGCGGGAGATCGCCAGGTCGATCTGAAAGCTGCCAGGGCGGGAGCCTCCGATTATATGGTCAAGGGCCAAATCACCACGCCGCTGCTGGAGCGTTCGATCCGTTACGCCATTGAAAACAGGAAGATCCTGGACTCACGCGATTCTGCGGTGGAATCGGCGAGGTTGAAGTCCGATTTTCTGGCGAATATGAGTCATGAGATTAGGACGCCGATGAATGGTGTAATCGGCATGACGAACCTGCTGCTTGATACCGAACTTAGCGCTGAACAGAAGGAATTGGCCCAGACGGTTAAGGTATGCGGCGATTCTTTGCTCACGATCATCAATGACATCCTGGACTTTTCGAAGATTGAAGCAGGAAAACTTAACTTCGAGATGTTCGACTTTGATCCTCGCTACACTGTTGAATCTGTTATCGAACTACTTGTTGAGCAGGCGCATAACAAACGTATTGAACTGGCGGCGCTTGTGCATAGCAATGTTTCGGCTGGTTTGCGGGGAGATGCCGGAAGATTGCGACAGGTCCTCACCAATCTGATCGGCAATGCCATTAAGTTTACTCAACAGGGAGAAGTTTTCGTTCAAGTAACACAAGAAACGAACGCCGACGTTGACACGATTCTTCGCTTCACTATCAAAGACACGGGCATCGGGATCCCAGCGGATGTCCAGCCCCGATTGTTCCAGCCTTTCACACAAGCAGACGGGTCGACGACGCGCAAATATGGTGGCACGGGCTTAGGACTAGCGATCTCAAAGCAACTTGTCGAATTAATGGGTGGCGAGATCGGCTTCTCGAGCGAACCTGGCCAGGGCTCGACCTTTTGGTTTACCGTGCGGATGGAGAAGCAACTCCCAGGCACAGAAGCGTCTACTTTGCCTCCGCCCGATCTCAGTGATTTGCGAGTGCTGATCGTACAGCGCAACGAAACCCAGCGAAAAGTTCTGGTTCATCAAACCCATGCCTGGGGCATGATCTCGGTTGAGGCCGAAGATGGCCCCAGCGCTCACAAGTTTATCAATTCTGCAGCGGCCAAAGGCGAGCCTTATGATCTGATACTGCTCGACATGGAGACCGTACCGGACGGTTTCGAGTTTGTGCGCACTCTCAAGAGCGATAGGCTAACTGCCGGCGTGCGTGTAGTGCTTCTTTCTTCCTTTGGTCAACGCGGGCACGGAGAGGTGGCGCGCCAATTAGGAGTTGCTGCCTACCTTACGAGGCCCGTACGCCAATCGCAACTCTTCGACTGTCTCGCGACAGTGATGGGAAAACTCACCGGCGAGTCAGTTGGCCCGAATACCTCCAAGCTTGTCACACGACATACGCTGGTCGAGGCACAACCGAAGTCAAATGTGCGGATTCTGCTCGTCGAAGATTACGTCATCAACCAGACAGTGGCGGTACGACAACTTAAAAAGCTGGGTTACCGCGCTGATGTCGTCGACGATGGACTCGCGGCACTCAAAGTTTTGGAGCTGGGGCGGTACGACATAGTGCTGATGGACTGCCAAATGCCGGAGCTGGATGGCTATGAAGCGACCGCGGAAATTCGTAGCCGGGAGGCGACCGGCAGACATACTCCAATCATCGCCATGACTGCCAACGCCATGATGGGAGATCGTGAAAAGTGCATCGCCGCAGGCATGGATGATTACATCACAAAGCCAATTCAAGCTGATGATCTTAAAAGGGTGCTGGAACAATGGTCGCCGCAGTCGGCGAAGAAGGCCGGAGCAAATCTCGGCGCTTCGGCACAAGAAACTTTACCTCCGGTTGATAAAGAGCGGCTTCTCGATGCTGTCAGCGACGACGGTCACATTTCCCCTGAATTCGTAGAGTTTTATCGAAACCAAATGTCTGAAGAGTTGGATAAATTAAGAATAGCAATCCGCTCGGATTCCGCTGAGGAAGTGATTCGGCTCGCGCATGGGTGCGCGGGTATGAACGCTAATTGCGGCATGCTCGCCGTAGTCGCGCCGCTACGTGAATTGGAGCGAATGGGGCGTGAGGGGCATCTGGATGACGCCGAACTTATGGCCGATCAAGTAAAAGTTGGCTTTGAGCGCATCCACCAGTTTCTGACCACGACGCTGGAGACTGAAAAACAGTTGGTAATTTAATGCGGAATGAGGAGAAATCACGATGAAAAGGATCGTAATCGTCGAGGACCACCCGGTACTCATAAGCATCTACCGAAACAAGTTTGCTTCGGAGGGGTTTCAAGTGGAAATTGCCTCTGACGGGGAGAGTGGACTTGAATTGATTAATCGTATCAAGCCCGATTTGGTTTTGTTGGACCTGGCGATGCCAAAGATAAATGGCATCGAGGTGCTGAAGAGGCTTCGCGCGAATCCTTTATTCCAGGCTTTGCCCGTTATTATCTTTTCTGATTCAGCCTGGAAACAGCAAGCATGGAAGGAAGGAGCTACGGTCGTGCTCTCGAAATCCAAACACAGTCCCAGCCAGGTTGTGGAGTCGGTGCGAAACGCATTACTGAGGTCCGAGTCTAAGCAGATTGAGGAGACCCTCGCAACCAACGTTGCTTTCCTCGCGGCCGCCTCAGCCTCCTCTGAAAGCTCCACTCAAAGTCGTCGAACTGAAGGGCAAGTCCTTTTGGTGGAAGATCACTATGACATACGAACAACAATCTCAGCGGCCCTGGAACAATCAGGATTTCGGGTCACAGGCGTGGAATGCCATGCTGCTGCTTTGCACCAGGTCGAAGCCAGGGAATTCGACGCCTACTTAGTCAACCGCGTATGTCCAGATGGAATAGGCCTCTCGTTGTGCCGTCAACTCCGCAAGTTGTATCCGCAAAAGCCGATCGTCATGTATTCAACTGCGGCGCTTCCAATCACGCACGAGCAACGTCTGCACGCCGAAGCCAGCGCCTACTTAACGGAGGCAGGAGACATCCTGAACCCGGGACGAATCTTGTTGAAGTTGATTGATGA
>JBGPYG010000367.1:0-4124 GCA_041493085.1 Pyrinomonadaceae bacterium
ATCTCAAGTTGAATTCAGGGCCGGTCGCTACCACCACCCCAGCGCGGCTGCCGCGCCGGGGACCCCGGTCCGCTCCCGGTTCTGATACCGGGTGATTGAAGCACTTCTTGTGCAAAGCTCTACCACACAGAGAACAGCAAACAAGGACACTAACGCACTTCAAGCCCGGTAGTGAATCACTCTGACTTTTTCGATTGTTACTAAGCCATCTTTGATCAACTCATCGAGCACCGGTAGAAACTTCTCGATCTTTTCCAGACTGTCGACAATCTCAACGATCATTGGCATGTCTTCTGAAAGGCGAAGGATTTTTGCGGTGTGCAGTATGCTGTGTTTGCCGAAGCCCATGACACCGCGCAAAACGGTGGCGCCGGCAAGCCCGGCCTCTCTCGCCTGAAGGACGATCGATTCATAAAGCGGGCGGTGCCCGTGCCGATCGCTTTCGCCAATAAAGATGCGCAGCAGATAGCCTTCCTCTGGAATAGTCATAAGCACCTCACAAAATCTTCGCTAACGAATAACCGACCCAAACCATCAACAGGCCCCCGACGTTTGAGACGGCAATATTAAAAAGTGCCAGACCCATCTCGCCGTCGCGCAGCAGCGTAAACGTCTGCAAGCCAAAAGATGAGAACGTCGTGAAGCCGCCGAGCAAGCCAATCAAAACAATCGTGCGCACCGTCGGGCTGACAAGGTAACGATCAAACATCACGTAAAAGAGCAAGCCGGCCAGAAAACAACCAATCAGGTTCACGACGAGTGTGCCGGTGGGAAATGTTTCGCCGAATCTTCTCGCCGTCCAGTCTGAGAGCCAGTACCGCATCAAGGTGCCGGCGCCTCCTGCGAGCCCGATAAGAATCAATCTCTGCATGTTGGTTTGAAGTTTAGCATCCCGCGGAAATGATCGCCGGGTTCATCTAGTTTGCTTTCTTCAATGTCACTACCCAATTCGCAATCTCGCGCTTTTCATCGTCCGACAGTTTGGTTGCGAAAGACTTCATTGGCGGCTCGAGTCTATAAGCCGTCGGATCATTGAGTATGCCAATGATGTCTGCGACGGAACGCCGCGGCTTTTCCGCAACTCCCAATAGCGGCGGAAATTTGAGTGGGCCTTGCCGCGCGCCCTCGCCGTGTTCACCATGACACGTCGCGCACATCTTCGTAAAAGCCGCGGGCGGACTGCTTGCCGAGGCGCCAGGTGAGGGCGACGCGGCCGCAGTTGAACTTACGAAAGCGCCGTCTTCGGGCAACAGAGTGGTAACGAACGGTTGTTGGCGAAAGACCGCTTCCTCCGCCGCCTGCCGTACCAGTTGTTGCCGAGTGCGCGGATCGCGGCGGTCGTTCACATATGAGACCACCGTCATTGTCACCACAAAAAGCATTACCAATGAGAGGATCGCGGCCCCGATTCTGCGACGAGGTTGATTGGTGATTCGCTTGAGCGGTGTCTGATCGAGCCACGGCAACATAACCAGAGTGAGAAGAATCAGGCCGGGCAACACAACCCCAACCAGCGAACCCAACGCGCCGGGAACGTATTTCAAAGTTTGATACAGCCAGACAAACTGCGCGCCCGGTCGCGGCAAATAACCAGCGGTCGCATTTGTTGCCGATGGCCCGAGCGGCGCGGGAAACCGGTGCGCATAGAGGCCGAGCAATAGAAATACAACTGACGCCATCAGCACGTTGCGCGTTAATTGATTGATAGCCAAACCGAGCGAACGCGAAGGTTCTTGTGCAGCAATCACCGCGGCCGGGCTGTCCAGCAGAGAGCTTCGCATGTCCGCGTTGTTTTCAGAGTGATCATCCGGTGATGCGGATCGGTGGTTCGTCCGGCGCACGAGTAGTTGCCGGCCCACTAACAGAATCAGGAATGGTGTGACCAAAACGTGGACGGCGAAGAATCGCGACAGCGTCAGAGTCGAAATTTCGCTGGAACCCAATAACCATTCCCGCGCGCCCCTGCCGACGAGTGGTAGTCCATTCACAATGCCTTCCGCGACGCGCGTGCTAAAGAACGCCCGCACGTCCCACGGCAACGAATAACCGGTTGCTCCGGCGGCCATCACCAACGCCAGTAGAACTACGGCGCCCACCCAATGCTTTACTTGTGTTCGATAGGCTTTACGCCGGAAGAGCTGCCCGATATGCAGAAAGAGAAATAGCGGCAGCCATTGCGAACCGTGATGATGCAGCGCCCGTATCCATGAACCTGCCGGCAAGGCCTTCTCGATAAAGCTGACCGACGTGTGCGCATGATCGGCGGAAGGCACGTAGTAGAAGGCCAGCAATAGACCGCTGAGAAACTGGACCAGCAACAGCATCAAGACGATACCACCGGTGGCAAATATCCAACCGCGCCAGCCTGCAATGCCCGCTTCGCCTGCGAAACCGGAAGGCGGCAACGGCACGCTTTTGCGGTCGCCAAAATAATGGGGCTGGGGTGAAGTCATCCTCGCGGTGTTCGCTCCGAAGTATTGTTTACGAAAGACTGATACTGCACCTGCAGCTTACCGTCCAAGACGCGCGACGGCAGAGGGTCGAGTCCGCGCCGCGCCGGGCCTCTGATTGGTTGGCCATCGGCGGCGAAATTACTATCGTGGCAGGGACAAGAGAAAACGTTTTCGTCGTCACGCCAGGAAACCTCGCAGCCCTCGTGGGGACAGACAGCCGAAACGACCTGGTTGTTTTTGCCGGGCAGTATGTAAACAGAATGCTCCGCGAGAGATTTGGCCCAGCCCGCGACTTCTTCCGCGACAACTTTTCGCGCTACTGGTTTGCTACCACTAATCTCAGCCACTCGAACCAAGTCAATCCACTTTCCGCCGCTCGCTGAGGTTATAGGACGCAGAAAGCGATACGCGGCTGAGGCGACGGTGGCAAACATACCGCCTATGGCAGCGAGCGGCAGAAAGAAAAGAAACCCTCGGCGCGATGGATTAGTTGGATTGGTGTTTCTTTCCTGAACCATAGACAGAGTTGGAAGGGGTGGGGCTCATCCCGGCCCGGCGTTTGTTCTATGACATCGACATTAATGTATTCGTCAGTGCGTTCGACGGTTAACTATAGAAATGATACTGGGCAGAGACAAGCCCTGCCCCTACAAATTCGTCGGTGAAGCCGGATGATGGCTTCTAATATCCTGCCCGGTTGCAATCACTCCTGAGACTAGGCAGAATACTTGCGCGCGTCAACAATCATCGCTGTTACCAAAGCGAATTGACTTCACAGCTTAGAGGTTATTTCAAAATGAGTACGGATAAGGAACCTACAATCGCGGCGAGAGGGTCGCTCCGCCTCGCCCCGAATTGCGATGAAGTCGAGGAGCAAAAAGCGAAGCTGCCGCGGCAGTTTGTCAACTTCACTTTCTATCGCGCGCGTCCCGAGTGGCGCACGATTACCGCAGACGACAAGCAGCGATGCAAAGACGAGTTTATCAACGCGGTCAGTGAGTTTCGTAAACAGCTATTAATTCATAGTTACTCGACGATCGGGCTGCGCACTAACGTTGACTTTATGATTTGGCGCATCGCGTCGGAACTCGATCCGATCCAGGAGATGACCTCCCGGCTCAATCATACTCAGATGGCGCAGTACCTCGAGCCCGCACAATCGTTTCTTTCGATGACCAAGCGGTCGATGTATATCGACAAAGATAATCCCGACCACGTGGAGGATCGACTGCATATTGTGCCGGGCAAATCGGACTATCTTTTCGTCTATCCTTTTGTGAAGACGCGTGAGTGGTATTCGCGTACGCCAGATCAGCGTCAGGAGATGATGGACGAGCACATTCGCATCGGCACCAAATATCGCTCAGTCAAACTTCACACTACGTATTCGTTTGGTTTGGACGATCAGGAATTCGTCGTCGCCTTTGAGACTGACAATCCGGCGGACTTTCTCGACCTGGTGCAGGAGCTACGCGAGACAAAAGCCAGCTCCTACACATTGCGCGACACGCCGATGTTCACCTGTCGTCAGCGGACGCTCGCGGAATGCCTGGAGGCTTTAGGTTAACTTTTCGCGGCTCTGCCGCTTGATGTGCGGAATGGCTACGCCTTTCCGCCAGCTTCCAATCAATTACTAGTGAGAGGCTCTGCCTCGAACCGAGGCGCAGCCTC
>JBGPYG010000216.1:0-6664 GCA_041493085.1 Pyrinomonadaceae bacterium
AGGGCGCAGTTGAGAAAGCCAAGGCAAAAAAGTGACTAGCCGCGGATTTGCGCGGACAAACGCGGATCAGATCAAACAATAAGAGGCACAGGGTCAGGAAGGTTTTTGCAGATTCGCGCAATCCGCGTTAATCCGCGGCCAGTTGTGTTCTCGCAGTCGCCATATTATTTAGACCAAATTTCGGTTCGTCCTGAAGGTCAATTCTAAAAACTAGAGGAGAAGTAAGATGTTAAGACGCAATGCGACCGTCGTGCTGCTTTTCGTTTGCCTTGTCTCGCCGATTACAACGTTGGCGCAGCAATCCGCATCAGCGCCAGGCTCCGCCGCGGCCGCTCCGGCGCAGCAAGCTGCTACGCCCGCGAAGGATCTCAACGATCCAATCGAGCGCATTAAAGACGAAGGAATGACTCGTTCGCAGGTGATGCAGACCTTGAGTTATCTCAGCGACGTGATCGGTCCGCGTTTGACTGCGTCGCCGGGAATGAAAAGATCGAACGAATGGACGCGCGAGCAACTTATGAAATGGGGACTCCAGAATGCGCACCTCGAAGCATGGGGACCCTTCGGCCGAGGCTGGTCGTTGAAGCGATTCTCGGCGCAAGTTTCCGAACCACTAAGCATTCCACTCATCGCGTATCCGAAAGCCTGGTCGCCGGCTACGGCGGGAGCGGTGACCGCCGAAGTGGTTTACGTTGATGCGAAAGATGAGGCAGACCTGCAACGCTTTAAAGGCAAACTCAAAGGCGCGATTGTCTTAACCGGCAAGATGCGCGAAGTAAAGGCACGCTTCGAGCCGTTGGGCACGCGGCGCGATGAGAAGGACTTGCTGGCTTTGGCCGATGCGCCCGCGCCAACCCCCGGATCCGGCCGGCGCTTTAATGCCGAGCAACGCGCGGCCCAGCTATTTAGCATGAGGAAGTATCAATTCTTTCAGAACGAGGGCGCCGCGTTGCTGGTCGATGCGAGTCGTGCGGGCGACGGCGGCACGATCTTCGTGCAATCAGCCACCGTGCCGCAGCCGGTGACCGAGAGTTCGTTTGGCGCGAATGCGCCGCGACTAATCCAGGCCTATGACAAGGCGTCGCCGAAGACCGTGCCGCAACTCGTGGTTGCAGTCGAACACTATAACCGCATCGCGCGCATGATTGAGGCTGGTGAAAAAGTGAAAATGACTGTCGACCTCGCGGTGGAGTGGCAAGACGCCGATCCGATGGCCTACAACACCCTCGCCGAGATTCCGGGCAGCGATCTGAAGGATGAAGTGGTCATGCTTGGCGGCCACATGGATTCCTGGCATGCGGGAACTGGCGCCACGGACAATGGCGCGGGCGTCGCTGTGGCGATGGAGGCGGTGCGAATCCTTCAGGCACTGAACCTGAAACCGCGACGGACGATTCGAATCGCACTGTGGACCGGCGAAGAGCAGGGCTTGCTGGGATCGAAGGCTTACGTCGCTGAGCACTTTGGAAAAATTGAAGCGCCCGCAGCTTCGGCAGGAGCGCCCGCAACGCCGGCGCCGAGCCCGGCTCCTGGCGTTCTCGTCAGCAAACCGGAGTACGAAAAGTTTAGCTCCTACTTCAATCTCGACAACGGTACTGGAAAGATTCGTGGCGTTTATTTGCAGGGCAACGAATCCGTCCGGGCGTTGTTTCGTCAATGGCTGACGCCTTTCCGCGACATGGGTGCGGCAACTCTCTCCATTGCAAACACCGGCGGCACCGACCATCTTTCGTTTGACGCCATTGGCCTGCCGGGATTCCAGTTCATCCAGGATGAAATCGAATACGACACGCGCACGCACCATTCGAATCAGGATGTGTTCGATCGCATTCAGGCGGACGACATGAAGCAGGCGGCAACGATAATGGCGGCGTTTGTTTACAACGCGGCGACGCGGGATGAGAAACTGCCACGCAAACCGGTGGTGAAGTAAGCAAGTGGGGCCAACTAAAAAACGGCGTGTCTTATTTCTAGCTATCTCTGCGCGCTCGGCGTCTCGGCGGTGAATCCTGTCTATTGTTTTGATTTAGCCGCAGAGTCAGAGCGCGGCTTTTAGCCGCAACCAAAGGGAAACGATCCACGAAATTACACGAAAAGACACCAAGGACATTTCGTGTTAGTTTGTGTAATTCGTGGATCGTTGTTTCTGCCAAAACTTTGCTCAAAAAACAAGAAATTGCGGACTTGTATAGCAGAGTGCGCAAAGGTCCGCAGAGAAGTCGTCCATTGAGAGAGGCGAACAAAAAAGGCCAGCCCCCCTTGCAGGCTCGCCTTTCCTGTTTCACCTTCGTTAGTTTCCTACATTTCGCTGGATCGTTACCAGCGGACTTTAGTAAATCATCTGAACTCACCGGCAGGCACTTCGGGCAAATTATCTGACCTACTTCAGGAAATGATCTGGCCGGCTACAGAGACATCAACCAGCACACCGCCAAAGCGAAGTTACTCTTGACAAGGCCAGTCAGCCGGTGGTAAGTAAGTACTTACTTTGGCCGCGGCTATTTGCCTAAGGCCCGTCAGGAAACCCGATTTTTTGAGCAAAGAAATCACCAGAAGAGCCGCGCCCGCAATTGCGAATCAAGCTGTCAGCGGAGCGCGAATGACCGCTGAAGATAGGCGGCTGCAGATACTTCGCCTGGCGGTCAGCCTCTTTTCGCAAAGAGGCTTTGGCGGCACCACCACCAAGGAGATCGCGCAAGCGGCCGGGGTCTCGGAGGCGATGGTATTCCGGCACTTCGCTACCAAGCAGGAACTGTACACGGCGATCCTCGACCACAAGGCTTGCTCGGGCGATGCGATGAATCCGGAACAGATGGTTGCCGAGGCGCTCAAACAGAAAGATGACCGGGCGGTGTTTGAACAGCTGGCCTTAGGCGCGCTCGATCACCACGAATGCGATCCCGAGTTTCAAAGACTACTGCTGCATGCCGCGCTGGAAGGTCACGAACTGGCGGAGATGTTTTTTGAGAAGTTCGTCCGACGCGTTTACGAACTGCTGGGTGGCTACATTACTGAACGGCAACGCGATGGTGCCATGGTAAAGATCGATCCTTCGATCGTCGTTCGCTCCTTTATCGGCATGATTATTCATCACTCACTCAACAACAATCTTTGGGACCCCAAGCGTCGCTTGCTAAGGATTTCCAACCAGGAAGCAGCGAAGCACTTTACAGAGATTCTCTTGAATGGGATTAGCACCGGCGACGAACCTAAGCCTAAAAAGAGGATTAAACGCTAAGCTTTGGGGAACGGTATTTCGCGAAGGCAATAGAGGCAATGTCATCTCCCAGACTACAACTTTCGTCCTTACAACTTTTGTCTTTGGCGGGCGCTTTGTCTGTCCTCTTGCTTTTAGCTGCTTCCTGCGGAGGTTCTAAGGCAAATGTCAGAAAGGACGAGGCGAATACTTCCGCGCAGCCTGCGGCGGTCGAAGTTACGACCGCACCGGCAATCGTGCGGGAGCTGCCCCGCTTTTTTGAGGCGACGGGAAGTTTGAGCGGCGATGAGCAGACCGATGTTTCCCCATCCATCGCAGGAAAAGTGGTTTTAGTTGCGGTAGACCTCGGCAGCTACGTTAAGCGTGGTCAGACTATCGTCCGCCTCGACGATGTAGATTCGAAACTCCGTGTGGAGCAGACGCAGGCTCAGGTGGATCAGGCAAAAGCGGCGTTGCGCCAGGCCGAAGAGAAGGTGGGGATTCGCCCGGGCCAATCTTTCGATCCAAGCAAACTCCCGGAAGTGGCAAACGCGCGCGTGGCTTTGGAACTTGCCGAGAAGAATTTTCGCCGCTCGGAAAAGCTGATCGAATCGGGCGACATCTCCCGGTCTGTTTACGATCAGCAGAAGGCGCAGCGCGATCAATTGAAAGAGCAGTATGAGGCAGCTCTGTCGCTCGCGCGCCAAAACTACGCAGCAGTGATGACGGCGCGGGCAAACGTAGCCAATGCTGAAAGCCAGCTTAATCTCGCTCGCCGCAGTCAGTCTTACGCAAACGTATATTCTCCGATCGATGGTTACGTGGCCGACCGCCCGGCGGACCTTGGCGAATATGTTTCCACGACCACGAAAGTGGCGACCATCGTACGCATCAATCCCTTGCGGGTGCGAATCGACATTCCGGAACAGGCAATCCCGACGGTCAGTGTCGGTCAATCTGTTTCGGTAACGACGAGCGCCTGGCCCGACCGGAATTTTAGCGGCCGAATTGCGCGCATCTCGCCAAACGTCACACCAACTTCGCGAACGCTGACAGTGGAGGCGGAGATTGAAAATGGCAGCGGGGTATTGAAGCCGGGACAATTTGCGACCGTGCGAATCCTTGAGTCACGCGCGGCGCCGGCGACCCTCGTTCCCGCCCGGGCCGTACGCACCGAATCCGGAGTCAGCCGCGTGTTTGTAATAAAGGACGGCCGTGCGCAGGAGCGTCTGGTTCAGGTGGGTCAAACGGAAGGCGATTTGGTCGAGGTCAAAAGCGGCGTTTTGGAAGGCGAAAACGTGGCCACCACCAATATCGAGCAATTGAGCGACGGGATGGCGGTCAAGCAATAACAGTCCAAAGTCCAACGTCCAAAGTCCAAAGTCAAGAACTGGAAGCGGACATTGGACATTGGACATTGGACGTTGGACGTTGGGCGTTGGACTTTAATTTAAACGATGCAAAAGTTAGCTGAAATCTGTGTCCGGCGTCCGGTGTTTGCGACGATGCTGATCCTGAGTCTGACGGTCGTCGGGCTCTTCTCGTACAGGTCACTGGGCGTTGATCTCTTCCCGAAGATCGATCTACCTACGATCACGGTTACGGTCGTTAATCCAGGCGCTTCCCCGCAGGAAATCGAGACCGAGATAACCGACAAGGTTGAAGGCGCCGTAAACACCATCAGCGGCATTGACGAACTCCGTTCCACTTCCGTCGAAGGCGTTTCCCAGGTCTTCATTACGTTCCTCCTGGAAAAGAGTCCGGATATCGCAGCGCAGGAAGTCCGCAACAAGGTTGACCTGATCGTCAATGATCTCCCGGTTACCGCCGAGCAGCCGATCGTGCAGAAGCTGGATACTGACGCCGCGCCGGTGATACGCATTGCCGTCTCAGCGCCTCGTTCACCGCGCGAAGTTACCGACGTCGCCGACAAGAAAATCAAACAACAAATCGAATCGATTAGCGGCGTGGGCCAGGTGACGATCATCGGCGGCCGCAAGCGCGAGATTCAGGTCTGGGTCGATCCCAACAAGTTGCGCGCATTCAATGTCACGGTCGCGCAAGTCGCCGACGCTGTTCGCGCTCAGAACCTGGAGCTTCCCGGTGGACGTGTAGACGAAGGTAAGCGCGAACTGACGGTCAGGACGATGGGTCGCATTGTGCAGCCGTCCGAGTTTAATAACCTCGTGGTCGGCAGCAGGGGTGCTTATTCCGTCAAGCTCAGCGATATTGGTTATGCGGAAGACGGAGCGGAAGAGCCGCGAACCGAGGCGCGGCTGAATGGCCAGCCGGCTGTTACTTTGGTCGTTTCCAAACAGTCGGGCCAGAACACAGTGGCCGTAGCCGACGCCGTCAAGGAGCGCCTGCTGGAAATTCAAAAAACCTTACCGCCAGGTTTCAAGACGCAGGTAGTGGGTGACCAGTCGATCTTCATCAAGGCTTCAATCGAGTCCATTCAGAAGCACCTGATCGAGGGCAGCATACTTGCCGCGATCGTAGTGTTTCTCTTTCTCTGGAGCTTCCGGTCCACGGTGATCGCGGCGCTCGCCATTCCGACATCTTTGATCGCCACGTTTGGCTTGATGGCGGCCATGGGCTTCACGCTGAATCAGATCACCATGCTGGCGCTGACCTTGATGGTTGGCATCGTAATCGACGATGCGATCGTGGTGCTCGAAAACATTTTCCGCTTCATTGAAGAGAAGGGAATGCCTTCGTTTCAGGCGGCAATCGAAGGCACGCGCGAGATTGGCATGGCGGTAACTGCCACCACGTTGTCACTGCTGGCGGTTTTCCTGCCCGTAGGATTCATGGGCGGTATTGTTGGCCGTTTCATGTCGTCATTTGGTTTGACTTCTGCCTTCGCCATCGCCGTTTCCCTGCTTGTTTCGTTCACGCTGACGCCGATGCTGGCGGCGCGACTTATCAAGCGCAGTAACGACGCTGAAGAAGGACCGTTTGAACGCCACACGGAACCCGCGGACCACGGCTCGAAGCAATCGCGGTTTTATCGTCCAATCGATAACACCTACACCCGAATGCTGACCTGGTCGATGGCGCATCGTTGGGTGGTAGTGGTTGCGTGTCTCATCGTGATCATCAGCATTGTGCCGCTGTTCATGTTCGTCGGGAAAAACTTCCTGCCGGTGGACGACCAGTCGCAGTTTGAAATCAACGTGCGCGCGCCTGAAGGCTCGACGCTGGCGGCAACCTCCACGTTAGCCGAGCGCATTTCCGCGGACATACGAAAAATGCCCGGCGTCACCGACACGCTGACGACGATCGGCGGCGGGGCGCAGGAGCAGGTGAACGTCGCCTCGATTTACATCAAGCTGCAACCGCTTGAGGAGCGCAGCGTATCGCAAAGTGATCTGATGGTGCGCGCGCGGTCTGACGTGCTTGCGAAATACTTGAAAGAGTTTCCGGGCCAACTGCGAACCAGCGTTCAACAGGTCGCGGCAATTTCCG
>JBGPYG010000335.1:0-4756 GCA_041493085.1 Pyrinomonadaceae bacterium
ACTGCGATTGCGATGGCTACAAAACTTTTGGTCTTAGGTCTTGGGCCTTAGGTCTTGGCTCTTGGCCTTTTTTCATTTGGCTCCGACTTTGGGGAGAATCCACTACCAGTCAAAGACCAAAGACCAGAGACCGTTTCAGTAAAGATTGAAATTGTATTCCAACTGCATGTAGACGTTTACGGGACGGCCATCTTTTGTCGCCGGGCGAAAGCGAATGAGCCGGGCTGCTGCTATTGCCTTTTCCGTCAAGCCAAAGGGGAGCACTTGGAGCGCACGAATGTTCGTGACTTCGCCCGTTCGCGAAAACACGACCCGCAACACGACCGTGCCCATGACCAGATTCCGGCGTGCGTCTTCCGTGTACTGGGGCTCTGGTTTCAAAAGCACACGCGCCCGCTCTGTTACCTGCAGCACTGGATAAACGTGATCAGGATCGTCGGGATGGTTTCCATTACTGCCGCCTGAGCCGCAGCAACCCAGTCCCTTCGGTCCGCCGCCGATATTGCCATCCTGCCCCGGTCCAAACCCTGGTCCCCTGCCCTCGCCAATGCCCGTGCCGTTTGCAGTCCCCATTCCGCCGCCGTCGCCTGGTCCGTTTGAAGGGGCCGTCGATTTCGATCGCGGGTCGCCATACACCGCCATCGGCAGGTTCCGCCACAGGGCAGGATCGATATCGATGCCGGCAACAGGCAATGCTTGTTTCTGGACTGGAGGAAACTTGGGAATGGGAGCTGGTATTTCCGAGGGCTGCGGCAGTTTGCCAACCTGCGTCGGTAGTGGATCGCGCTGGCCACCGGCACCGCCACCGCTGGATTTCTTAGGCTCTGCCGCAGAACCCTCTCCTCTGCCGGTAGCAATACCAACGCGTCCTTGTTTCGATTCAGCACCGACGCCCCGGCCCTCGGGCGGCACATTCGGATTCGGCAAGAACTCGACGATTTGCCCGAGTTCCCTAGCCTGATTCGCTAGCTGGGTAAGATCGTTTTCTTTTGACGGGTTACCGAGAAGCGTCACGACCAGGACCGTCGAGAACACTAGCAACAACGCGGTCGTAATCGCCGCCAGCGAGTTTGGCGCAGCCAGCGTGGCCCGTAACCGCAGCCTACCTTCTACAACTGCACGTCTCCCAAACCCGACTGGATCTTCTTTCACCTCCGGCCACACTTCCCTCAGTTGGCGGACAAGGAAGCGAAACTCTCTCGCTAGTCGCTCCAGCAAACTCGAGTTGTCTATCATGGTCAAGCGAAACTCGCGCCTGCTCGCGGCAGGAAACACTTCTACCAGCTTCTCCTGGCTGGCGAGTGGATGCGAATCTACTGACCTCCGACCTCTGACCTCTGACCTCTGGCCTCCTCCGGCAACTGCCGCGGCCAGGCTATTCAATGGTGTTGCGTCTACCGGACAGAAACTAAACTTATCTTCAAACTCTTCATCACAGGCGTTGCATCTTTTCATGAGACCTCCGTGGTTGCAGGTGGGAAGTGGGGAGACGCAATGCCAATGGGAGACTTGCGATGCGCATGGAAATCATCAGGCGATGCGCTGATCCTAGGATCGTTCTCATCCTGAGTACGAGCCAGAGACTGAGTAACCGGTCCAGCTCGCTGCGATCTAATAAGCACTCGCTAGCAAATCACTGGACACGATTCGCCCTCGCCTTGCAGATAGACCTTCGCCTTCGAAGCAGACTGAGACCCGGATCGCTGCCTCCGACTGTTGGATAAATCTTTTCGTTGAAGGCTATTACTTATTACCGGCTGGCGTGGAAAAGTTACGGTGCGGAGAGAAAATTTTCTTTCGCAGGAGAATTCTTACCTGGCAGGATTCGTCAAAAAGGAGCAGTGTCTTAATTCTGTGGTGTCTTTCCTGGCGCTTGTTCACCACCGAGACACAGAGCACACGGAGGATGCACAGAGAGAAGCCGTTACCTCAACGGGTGTGCGTTTGACACCATCGAAAGGCGTACGTTAACTTAACAGCTCGCAATAATCCGCCAGCCGCTCGCTATGTTTTGTCCCGTTCGTCTAGTGGCCTAGGACACCGCCCTTTCACGGCGGCGACACGGGTTCGACTCCCGTACGGGACGCCAAACAACATCCACAACTTACAGTGGCAGCTGAGGGCGGGTGTTGAATGTATCCGTCAACGCATCGGAAAGAGAGGAAAACTGCAAACAAATCCAGTGCGGCTCTGTCTCCCAAAGATAGAGTCCGGACGTTACTGGGGTGAGAACAGTGACGCTCTATGTTTTATCTCACATCGTTTTATTGACATAGGTTTTATCTTCCACTTAGACTCCGAGTCATAGATTCGAGTGTTGCGCGTGGGTACCAACGTGAGACATCGGGTTAAAACGACGGCTCGATGTTATAGGGCGATCCCCTCATGGCATCGAGCCGTTCGTTGTCTGGGCTCGACGAATTGACCACTTTCAGCAAGAAGAAACCTGATAAATAAAGAATGCTTTCTGGTCAGCCACGAGACCCGGCCTTGCAGGATCAATGTCTGGAAACTCGATCGGGGGGCGGGGATCGTAAAAGGTCTCAGCTCCTCCCTGGAATCGGCGTAAATCTCCGGATGTAATCACGAAGGCTGATTGGCTAGCACCAAGATCCCAATTACCAGGAACACTATACCCAAAACGAGAAACAGTAGTCCCATCGCGCTCGTGCATCCGGGCACAAACCAGTTGGCAGTTGCCGAATCAACCTCAGCCTTCTGCGGATCGGCCGGATCATATCGGACTGGGATCGACTGGCCCACACGATGACCCGCGGGCATCGTCCCAAACTGAGATTCAAATCGCACGGGCTGACCGGCAGCAGTGGTGAATTCCACTACCGGGCAATAAACTCCCGCGCTGCCCGGATTGAAGACTCGGCTGACCAGATCGACGACCGTGCCCGTTGCCGCCACGCCGCGCCCAGACTTCCGCGCCTGCTTCACCACCGCTACGACGCCGCCAATCAACACAGCGACTCCGATCAGCACGAAGAGCACTCCGACAAATAATAGGGGGCCCACTATTGTTCCTTTTCACACCGCAAGGCATATCGCACCTCGAGGCATTACTGTCCTTCGATGTTATGAGAGCGATCTTATGGCAACGTTAACGCCGTTGATTGACTGGTGAGTCAGAAATCGCAGCTAAACGATTTCATCGATTCACCGTCTTATTAAACGCGCGCGAGTCTGCGGTAAATATTTACGGTAAATAGCAAAGTGAGTGCGAGCGTCATGGGACAAGTTCCCCTCTACAAGCTACGGTTTCCTTCCGCTCCACCAACGCGCTGACTGAAGACACCTGACTCCGTCATGCGACTGCGGTTGATTCATGCTTCGCTTCTTCACCGAGTTGAGCCAGGCAGTCAGTGGTACCATCATGGTTCGCTCCATTACCTGGATGATTCTTTTGACCATCGTTGGCGGCGCTTTTATAGTCTCGATGACTACTGGATGACCTCTTAGTTCAAACAACCGGTCGAATGCAGATCGATGGAGATTGAAATTTCCAGCCACTCTCTTCCCTGTTCCAGATATGGGCCGGCTTCTGTGGTCGCAGATGATTTGCATGTCGTTCACACCAGTCGTGGAAGCGCGTATACCAAATAGGCCGCGCGCTTGTTAGTCTTATCACGCCTTATGCCACAAGGCCACCAGGCGCCAGGAAGGCGAATTTGCTGAGCGATCCAAATGAAATGAATGTGGAGCAGGATCGCTAAGAGAGGCTAAGGATCTAAATGAGTTCAAGATGAAAGGTCAATCTGAAGCCCGTTCAGAATGATTGCTGCCTCGCCAGTACCGCCAGCGGAAATCTGAGACTTTCAGACGATTCAGATTCAGCGGCACTCAGCTTCTTCAAGCCGCCATTGTTAAGAACAAACCGGTAGATAAAGAATGCTTTTCTGGCCAGCGAGGAGACCCCGCCCTCGCAGAATCAATATCCGGAATTCAGATCCACCGGGTGAACTCCACTTCATTGCTTAACAGCGGAATTTTCGCGAGATAATTTTTAACAGGGGTAGTGCCACAAGCCCGAAGTCTCTAGTTATGAGTGGACCTAAGCGGGGGAGGGTTACACTGGTTCTCAGCAATGTCGCGCAGGACTTGCGCGCAGCTCGCAAGTTGAATGTAGGATCCGGTCGCTACCGCTCCCGGTTCTGTAACGACTCGCCCACGCTGCGTAATGGCCTCAACTCAATGAAACTGCATCAGTACCCCAGCAAGCGAGCGTTTCCAGTCTCAATCTCCTTTCTGTTAAAGTCATTCCTTCGTCTCGTGGTGAGAATGCGCAGTTATTCAGCCATTCATGGCCGTTTCTGATGCGCGGGCCTCGGTAATGAGGGCTTGGACTATACCGCTCGCTTGACCAACCGCCGATGGGATGAGGGCATCAAACCGGGGTCTTGGGAGGCACTACAGGAATTAATTGATGCGAAATACTCTTATTAAACTATTCAACGGGCTGGCGATTGGCCTTCTGCTAACGTTCTATTCGGCAATTTGCTTCGGGCAAAGTGCGGCCGGCAGCGACGTGGTGATGGTCCTGCCATTTGAGAACACTTCGAATCGTCCGGAATACAACTGGGTCGGGGAAAGCTTTGCGGATTCGCTAGCTGAATTGCTAAACAAGCCGGGTCTGCTCGTAGTCTCCAGTGATGAACGCGAACTCGCGTATCAGCGGTTGCGGCTTCCTGAAACCGTTATTCCTTCGCGAGCAACTGCGATAAAGCTCGCTCGCGAGGCGAGAGCGTCC
>JBGPYG010000220.1:0-6578 GCA_041493085.1 Pyrinomonadaceae bacterium
GCCTCCTGCGAAACGGTCTATTACGATTTCGGACGCCGTGTCGATTTTCTTGCAGCAGAATCTTCAGTTGGTGGCAGCCCGCTACGACATCGATACGGTGGACGCGGAAAAACTGACTGCGCGGCTCCGTCCGAACCCTCAGGTCAGCGTCGGTTTCTCGGATATCCCTCTCGATTTCAGTGGAAACTTTGTCAAACCGCAGACGTTCTCCTACGGCATCTCTGAAACCCTCGAGCTGGGCGGAAAACGACGAAAGCGAATCGATTCCGCCAACGCAGATTCCGAACTGGCCCGGGCCGAGTTTCAAATAGTTCTGTGGCAACTGACCAACGATCTGAAGAAGAAATTCTACGCCGTGCTCCTGGCCGAAGCGTTGCTCAATTTGGCAAAAGAGAACCAGAAAACATTTGCGGAAATCATCAAGCACACGAGCGAGGTTTTCCAGCTTGGTGAGATTTCAGGGCTGGACCTACAGCGGCTCGAAATTGAAAAATTCAAGTTTGATACGGACGTAGCCAACTCGGAAAGGGATTACGAGCTCGCCCTGCGCGACTTGCGGGTCACGCTGGGCGGAGATTATCGAGCTATGGATATAGAGGTCGCCGGGTCGATCGACTATTACCAGCCTTATGAGTTCTCGCTTGCCGAGTTGCGTGACAAAGCGCTGGCTGCTCGACCAGACCTGAAGGCCGCGCAACTCAGTGAGCGCGCCGCCGACGCGTCCATCCGTTTGCAAGACGCTCAGCGCATTCCTGATCTCACGTTAGGAGCGGGCATCGAACAGGTTCCGCTGGGCGCCAACACCTACAACCTTGGCGTCGGCATTCCGCTACCAGTGTCTAATCGCAATCAGGGCGAACGAGCTAAGGCCCTCATCCAAAGAATGAAGGCGCAAAGCCAACAGCAGCTTATTGCTAATCAAGTGCTGAGCGACGTGGACAAGGCACTGGTTGCGTTTGAGATTCAGAAGCGGCGAGTTGAGCTTTATCGCACCGGCGTACTTAACAAGGTCGATGACATTCAGAGGCTGACGGAGTTTTCTTTGAAGGCCGGTGAAAGCTCTACGCTTGAGTTGCTGGATGCGATCCGCACGCGGCGCGAAACGCTGGCCGGTTTTTACCAGACGCTTTTTGATTACCAGGTGTCGCTGCTTGATCTTGAGCTGGCGACCGCAACGCCCCTGCAAAAGTAATAGCGTGGCCGAAAGGATGCCCAATATGTTCAACCGCAGAGTAATTCATGCCCTCTTGATTCCGCCGCTGCTCATCGCGGTGGTGTGTGGAGGCTGCAAGAAGGCTGCTGCTCCCCCGAATCCTTCCAGCCCACCAGCGACCACGGCGACATCCGAAGCAGCGAGCCATGCAATAGAGATCGAGATAGTCGCACCACAACCCATCGCTGGGACGATACTCGCCACGGGGAAAATCCTCGTCTCGGAGGACCGCATGGCAAACATCGGCCCCGTCCATGAAGGCAGGCTCGTGCGTCTTTATGCAGGCCAGGGCAGCAATGTGAGGAAAGGGCAGAAGCTGGCCGACCTTGAGTCGGCAGACATCGATCAGGCCGAGGCCGATTATCTCAAAGCGCTCGCGGACTCTGAGAATGCTCGTCGGACGTCGCTGGCCGAGGTGAAGTTTGCCCAGGCCACTTACGACCGTATCAAGATGCTGTACGAGAAGACCATCACCGCGGGAAAAAATCTCCAGGCTGCCGAGCATGACCTTGAGTTGGCGAAGGCGTCGGCGGCAAGCTCTGTTGCGGGGGCGAAAGCGGCGCTCACGGCCGCCCACCGCCATTTGCTCATCCTCGGTCTAAAAGAGTCGGACATTAACGCACTGGCAAGCAAACCGGCACTGGCCGCTGTCTTTTCTCTCACCGCTCCAATCGCAGGCATCGTAATCGAGCGCAATGGCACGATTGGCGCCACCGTAGGTTCGGACGCGAACGTGTTCAAGATAATCGATATCTCGCGTGTCTGGATCGACGCGAACGTATTTGAAAAGGACCTCGAGCGAGTGAAGCGCGGCCAGGCGGTCAAGGTTTCAGTCCCTGCCTTTCCGGGATCAAGTTTCTCAGGCAGGGTCATTTTGGTTTCCAGCGTAGTGGATCCGGAGACGCGAAGCGTGAAGGTTCGCACCGAGGTTCCAAACCCGGACGGCAGGCTCAAACCGGATATGTTTGCCAATGTGCAGATAATAACCGACCTGCATCGTACCGCTATTTCGATCCCCCAATCGGCTGTGCTCAACGACGGCGGGAAAACGGTCGTCTTCGTCGCGGACGGCAGCGGCTACGCGAAGCGAGGGGTCAACGTGGGGATACAAGGTAACGATCGGGTTGAAATTATCGAAGGGCTTCAAGCCGGCGACAAGGTGGTGGTTAAGGGTAACTATCTGCTGCTTCAACAAAGTAAGCCTCAGCAATAGAGGGTACTGATGCGGTTTGCCATCGGGCGGAATTAGGGCAACGTTTCGCCAGGAAGCGCTCGTTACAGAACCGCGAGCGGTAGCGACCGGATCCTGGATTCAACCTGCGATCCCAAAGTTGTGCGCGTAGAAAGACTCGTGAAATGGAGTTGAGTGCCTGCATCCGGTCGCTACCGCTCTCGGTTCTGTAACAACTCGCACACCGTCATCGCGTCAACAGAAATGAAACAGCACCAGTGCCGCACAGGAGAACTCTCAGATTAGGACGGGTTGACCCGTCGAACGACTAAGGTCCAATTATGACCGACAATCTCATAGCCTTCTTTTATCGCGAGCGATTGCTTGTTGCTGTCGTCTCGATGCTCATTACGGCCGGCGGCATTCTGGCGCTTTCCAGGTTGAACGTCGACGCCTTCCCGGATGTCACCCCGGTGCAAGTGGAAATCGACACCGAAGCTCAGGGACTGGCGCCACAGGAAGTCGAGCAACTCATAACCTTTCCCATCGAGAATGTGATGAACGGGATTTCGGGAGTGGTGCGGGTACAATCGGAATCCAAGTTTGGTTTGTCGGTGGTCACGGTCTATTTTAGCGACGACACCGACATTTACTTCGCGCGCCAGCAGGTCTTCGAGCGCCTCTCGTCCGCAAAAGATCGCATCCCGGCAGGGTTCGAACCTGCGATGGGACCCATCACCACCGGAACCGGCCAGATTTATCTTTACCAAATCGTCGGGCGCGGAAAAAGCAATCAGGAGCTGCGCACAATTCAGGACTGGGTTGTCAAACTGCAACTGCGCACAGTGCCTGGCGTCGCCGACGTGCTGAGCTTTGGCGGGGACGTCAAGCAGTATCAGGTCATCGTGGATCAGCAGGCGTTGGTCAATTACAACATCCCGCTCAAAACGCTTTTCGAAGCCATTCAGAACAACAATCAAAACACCGGGGCGAACTTCATCGAGCACGGCGACGAACAGTACGTAGTTCGCGGTTTGGGGCTGGTCAAGGACATTGAAGACATCCAGAACATCGTACTCGACTCGCGCAACGGCACGCCGATCCGCGTCAGCGACGTTGCCAAAGTTGAGATCGGCAGCGAGATACGCCAGGGCGCGGTCACCAAAGACGGTCAGGGCGAAGTCGTGACCGGAATCGTGCTGAAACGAATCAACGAAAACACCAAGCAGGTGATTGAACGCCTAAAGGAAAAAGTAGTCGAGATCAATAAGGCTTTGCCTGAAGGCGTAAGCATCGTTGACTACTACGATCAAGCAGAGCTGGTCGATAACAGCGTACACACGGTGGTCGAATCATTAATCGAAGGTGAGGCGCTGGTATTAATGATTCTGGTGTTGCTGCTAGGCGCCTTCCGCAGTTCGCTCATCACCGCCGCAGCCATACCTTTCTGTATGCTGGTCGCTTTCATACTGATGTGGTACTCAGGGCTGTCGGCGAACCTCATGTCGCTCGGCGGGCTTGCCATAAGCATCGGCATGATGGTCGATGCTACGGTCGTGATGGTCGAAAACATTTATCGCCATCTTGAAGAACACCGGGAACATTCCCTTCGCGCAGCCATACTGGTGGCCGCACAGGAAATTGGACGGCCGTTGTTTTTCGCCATACTCATAGTCATAGCCGTCTTTCTGCCGGTCTTCACTCTGCAGGGCATCGAAGGCAGGTTGTTCAAGCCGCTCGCATACGCTGTCACCTTCTCGATGATTGGCTCCATGTTAATGGCGCTGTGCATAGCTCCGATGCTGTGCGCCTTGTGGTTGCGGCTCAAGAAAGGCAAGGTCCGCACAAATCCGATCATTGGATTTGTCAAAGGGATTTACGTTCCCGTCCTCAAGTGGGCCATTCGTCACCGCTATCTGGCGCTCACTATTGCCGCGGCCTTGATCGTGTGGAGCGTTGCCGACGTCTTCATACTTGGCAGCGAGTTTCTGCCCACGATCGATGAGGGCAATATGCTGGTGCGGGCCACCATGCCCGCCAGTATCTCGCTCGGGCGGGCCATCGAAGTCTCGTCGCAGATAGAAAAGTCGTTGCGGGAATTCCCTGAGGTTGAGACTGTTGTCGCCAAGATCGGCCGCGCTGAGTTGGGCGGCGATCCTGAAAGTGTCAGCAACGACGAACTGTACGTCCGCTTGAAGCCCAAAAAGCAGTGGACGACAGCAAAGACGAAAGATGAATTAGTTGATGCCATGCGTCGTCGGGTGGAAGGGTTCCCCGGCGTTCAGTTCAACTTTTCGCAGGTCATACAAACCCGCAACGACGAACTTATATCGGGGATCAACGCGCAAATTGCCGTCAAGATTTTTGGCGAAGACCAGGAAAGCTTGCGCCAGCTGGGCGAAGAGATTCGCGACGCCATGTCTCACGTTCGTGGCGTCGAAGACCTGGCGGTTGAGCAGGTTGCCGGCGAGGAGCACCTGGAGATCGACCTGGACCGCGATAAGATTGCTCGTTACGGGCTGAACATAGCCGATGTGCTCGAAGTCGCCAAGATTGGCATAGGCGGAGACGAGGCCACCGACGTGCTGGAAGGCCAGCGCCGCTTTGCGATTTTCGTACGCCTGAAAGAAGACTTCCGCGACCAGGTTGAAAAACTCAACGACATTCTGATCTCCGCACCGGTCGGCGGACACATACCGCTCGGACAGTTGGCGACGTTTCGACTGTCTAGCGGCGATTCGGTCGTCAGCCGCGAGAACTCTCTGCGCCGGGTTGTGGTGATGTGCAACGTAAAAGGGCGTGACATCGGCGGCTTTGTTCACGACGCACAAGCGGTGGTCGCACAGCAAGTCAAGACTCCGCCCGGATACTTCATCACCTGGGGCGGGCAATTCGAAAACGCGCAGCAGGCGGTTCGCAGACTGCTGATTGCCATACCGATTTCGCTGCTGCTGGTGTTCGTGCTGATCTATACCTGCTTCAATTCGCTGCGCAACACGCTGACGATCATCTTCAACATACCCATCGCGCTTGTCGGCAGCACAACGTTCTTGTTGTTCTGGGGATTCCCGTTGAGCGTTCCGGCGATAGTTGGATTCATTGCGGTCTTTGGGATCGCGGTGCAAAACGGGATGGTGATGGTGTCTTATATCAACAAGCTTCGAAACGGGGGCATGGAGCTACACGACGCCGTGATTACTGGCGCGAGCGTGCGTCTGCGGCCCGAGTTATTGAGCGCGTTGATAGGCAGCATCAGCCTTATACCATTCATCATTTCGTCAGGGACCGGAGCCGAAATCGAGAAGCCGCTGGCGATCGTGGTGGTCGGGGGAATGCTGATGAGCCCGATCAAGATCGTGATTCTACCAATGGTATACGAGTGGGTAGAGCGCCGCGCCGCCCGTCGCGCCGAGGCCACTCCAGCGTAAAGTCGAGTTTCACCGAGTTTCACTTTAGCCGGCTGCTGGAGCCTGGTCACACGCCCACGATCTACAATCCCTGCCGTGACGATGGCTTCAGGCGTCAGCACGACTTCGGTGTCCAACGTGCGCATTGCGAATCCCAGCACTCAAGTGCTGGACTATTGTCACTCCCTCTTTACATTCGATCAGCTTCATATATTATTTGCCCTTCGTCTCAGCTTGTTTTGGAAGGAAACGTGGATCAAATGAAGCTCTTCTTCCTTCACGGCGCGCCGGCTGTCGGAAAGCTGACGGTCGCTCGCGAACTTGCCCGGCTCACCGGGTTCCCACTGTTCCACAATCATCTGACGGTGGATTTAGTCAGTTCGCTTTTTCCTTTCGGCAGTGAACCCTTCGTTAGCTTGCGGGAGCAGATTTGGCTTGCGGCGTTTGCTGAGGCGGCGCGAAATAACCTTTCGCTTATCTTTACGTTCAATCCGGAACGCACAGTTCGCGAACGTTTTATTCAAGACACACTCGATGTAGTCGGAGCCGCGGGCGGGGAGGTTATCTTCGTTGAATTGACTTGCACTGAGGATGAATTGGAGCGGCGCATCGCGGATGCCTCGCGGCAGGAGTTTGGTAAGTTGGCTTCAGTTGAGCAGTATCGATTATTAAAGGACGCCGGCGCTTTTCAGTTTCCCAAACTTCCAAACGGGCTCTCTCTCGATACGACTAATAGCTCAGCATCGAATACGGCAAAGTTGATCCGTGAATACATAGCTTCGATATA
>JBGPYG010000305.1:0-5285 GCA_041493085.1 Pyrinomonadaceae bacterium
AAGATTCAACGGCGTGTCCTGATCCTTCTTTGCTTCGCGGTTCAGGCAGCATTTCTAACTAATAGTTGAGCGCTGGGCCGGTCGCTACTGCTCCAGGTTCTGATAATCGCGAGCGAAGTGTAAGCGCAAACCGCCGGGAGCACCTGGCTCCAGCCAGGTGTGAACAAGAACGGTCCATGATGACGTCAGGTCTCGATCACGATCTGTTGCACTTCGGAGTTGAATTCGCGAATGTCAAATGAAAATTGCCAAATGATATATGGAAAATCCCTCTTAGATTTTCCATTTCTCATTTCTCAATTGTCATTTGCCATTTTAGAATCCGCTGCCTTCCACCTTTCCCAGAGCATCAGGTGCTTGAGAAACGCATGATGAGCCGCAAAGCTGGCGATGCTTATTCCGGCAAGCCCGTCGCGAAAACCGCCTTTCAGAAAGTAACTCCGTACAAAAGCTGCGGGCGCCGCAGTGGCAATCTTCAGAGGTGAGGTGTGGCGACCTTCTTCAAACATTTGCTGCGCTCCAAGTGGAGCATAACGCTCGCCAATCATCCGGTGATGATGAGCGGAATCGCGGACGCTGTAGTGCAGGATATCGCCGGGAAGCTTTTCGATGCGCGCGTCTGAATCCATCTTCACCGATTCGTGAATATGTCGTGGTTCCCAGTGGCCGCGTGATTTCTTAAATAGCCGCAACTGCCAATCGGGATACCAACCGCCGCCCTTAATCCAGCGCCCCTGGTAATACGATCGGCGCGGGATGCGGTAGCCGTCAGCGAGTTGGGTATCATCGCCCTTACTTAGTTTCGCTATCGAGGCTTTCAGTTCTTTTGAGACGCGCTCGTCGGCGTCGAGGCTAAATACCAAATCATGCGCAGCTTGTTCGATAGCGAACTGTTTCTGCACAGCAAAGCCGGGCCACTCGCGATTGATCACTCGTGCTCCGCAAGCTGCGGCGATTTCTCGCGTTTTGTCGGTGGATCCGGAGTCAACCACGATAATCTCATCAGCCCACCGGAGCGACTCGCATGCTTCGCGAATATTCGCCTCTTCGTTGAAGGTAATGACGGTTGCGGAGATCTTCATTGGATGTAAACGCAAACTATTAGTTTGCGGGCGCAATCTAACAGATTGGGTTACAAAATCGTAGGGGCACGGCATGCCGTGCCCCTACACCTTAACCGCCCCAGGAAAACGCGCTTACTGAGTCGGCGTGTCAACGATGATGTTGTTGGCCCGCAGAGTCGTCGACGTTGCTCGCTGGAGATCGGCGAGCGCCTTGTTGTAGTCGGTCTCAGCACGCAGTTCAGAATTGCGTGCGTTTGTTAAGGCGTTTTGCCGTTGAAAGAGAAGGAAGGTGGTTGAACGGCCCACCTGGTAAAGTCGCTGTTCGCCTTCCAGTTGCAGTTCGGCATTAGTTCTTGCCTCTCTTGCCGACAATACGCGGAGCCGAGAAGTCTCAACTGCCTGGGCCGAGTTACGCACATCGACCTCGATCACCTGGTCCTGCGAGCGCGTCGACGCTTCAAGTTGCTCTTTCTGGATGCGAGCGCCAGCCAAATTGGCTTCCGCGGTCTGATTCTTGAACGGAATCTGAATCGCCACGCCCACCGCGATGTTATAGGTCTTTAAGCCAAACAGGTTGCTAAGGGTCTTCCCATAGCCGCCAACCAGATCCGATGGAGCAAGACTGGGGGTGGCGACGAGGGGGGACGTGGCGACAGGAAAGCTCGCTCTTCGCTGAATGTCCTGAATCTGGTTAAGTAGAAACGCATTAGCGACTAAGTTTGGATCGCCGTCGATTAAAGGAACGAGTGTACCGGGAGCGATGGTGGTTGCGCGCGCAGTCCCCGCCAGCCCGGTAGTCGCGACCGTAGTCTGAAGATCGATCTGTGGTTTAGTCTGGTTCCTGAAGTACTGAAGGTCGAGCTTGTTGATGTCATTCTGCAACCGCAGCCGTCGCAGCTCGGGTCGGTTTTCGCGCGCCTCTTTCAAGGCATCAACGAGATTTATCGGGGCTGCATCAAATTTAGGCGAATCGGTAGGTGTAATCTGTGCGGACCATTCGGGCGCAGTTGAATCCTTAAAGATGAGTTGTTTCAGATTGTTCTCCGCCACCGAGACACTTTGAACCGCCAGCAGCAGGGCTGATTCGCGATTTGCAAGTTCGGTTTGCACTTCCGCTCTTTCCAGCGGCGCCTTCACGCCAACAGCGATCTGGGCCTCAACATTCTTCAGATTCTCGCGAGTCAGATTGAGATTCTCCAGTTGGTTCTGCTGATCGCGCAAGGCGAAGACTAAATCCCAATAGGCCCTTTGCGCCTGCGTGATCACGTCTATGGTGCGCAGACGAAAATCGGCGTCCGACTGTTCCAAACGCTTCTTCTGAATTCGAATCTGCCTGCGGTTGTTGTCGATCGAACGGTTGCGCAACAACGGCTGGGTGAAGGTCAAAGCAAGATTTGACGAAAAGAAAGGATTCAGCGTGCTGTTGGTAGCACTCGTGGTCGTCTTGTTGTTGCTGAAGCTAAGCTGATAATTTCCGCCACCCGTCGAGAACTGCTTGTTGATTGACGGACTCAAGGTAAGGACTGTGTTGGAAACCTGACCGGAAATGCCGGCTCCGGCAAAGACATTCTGGACCGGGGTAATGCGCTTGTCGATTTGCGGAGTTATGCTGAAAATCGGATCAAAGATTCCCTCAAGCGAGCGCAGTTGTGTTTCCGCAAACCGCACATCATCGCGAGCGACTTCAATGTCGTTGTTGTTTTCCAGCGCTCGTTTTACCGCATCGTTGATCGAAAGCGTCAGCGTGTTATCGCTCGTGACGCCCAATCGAGTCATGTTGGGCAGCGGCGGCAGAGGCCTCTTCTCGACGGGCGGGAAGACAGGCTCTTGCGGCTCCTGAATCGGCGAAGCGTCCGGGTTCACCGGTGTTTGCGGAGTCACATTTGGAGTTCCTGGAGGTGACTGCGGTGCCGATTGTTGAGTTCCCGGCGGAGCCTGCGCGGGCGCCATTTGCGTTCCTGGAGGCGCGCTTGGGTTCTGCGTTTCGGTTCCAGGGGGCCGGGTTGCGTCTCTCTGGGCCGGATTAGGCGTCGGAGTTGACGCCGGCGTTTGAGCCAGAACTGCATCGCTTCCGACCAGCAGAAATGCAGACAGAGACACGATCTGGAACAGCGCACGAGGCTGGAGATTAAGCATCACACTAAAACTCCTTACAGTTATCCTATTATTCGGGAAAAACGTTATTAACAGTTAGCAAACAAGTCTCATCTGATCAAGTCTTTACTACGCTATATGCAGCAAACCAGTTTCAAAAAGATCCCCAGACCTTTAGAAGGGTGCTGGCTTGACACTCCAGCGCTACGCCGCATAATCTTGGGCTTCTCTACTCCAGCAAGTTTCGATCCTGATACGCGGCAGGCGGCGGAGCATAGTGTGTCTTGCCGGCTCTTCAAGGTAGTGAGGCGCGTTGGAATAATTAGCAGGAGGGCATTTTCACAATGGCGGTGAAGGTTGGTATCAACGGTTTTGGACGCATCGGACGCAACATCTTCCGCACTTCCATCGGTGATCCGGATATTGATTTCGTCGCCGTAAATGATCTCACGGATACGAAAACCCTCGCACACCTGCTTAAGTATGACTCCGTGCTCGGCAATCTCGATCATGAGATTACTTCAACCGAAAATGGGATTAAGGTTGAGGGCGATGAGTTTCGTGTCTTCTCGCAGCGGGACCCGGCGGCGATCGACTGGGAGTCGGTAGGCGCGGAGATCGTAGTCGAGTCAACGGGAATATTTACTAAGGCCGAAGACGCCAGGAAACACCTCCGTGGCAGCGTAAAGAAAGTGATCATTTCCGCTCCGGCCAAGAACGAAGACATTACGATTGTGCTTGGTGTGAATGAAGACAAATATCTTCCGGCAGAGCATCACATAATCTCAAACGCGTCGTGTACGACAAACTGCCTGGCGCCGGTGGCGAAAGTGATTCACGAGAACTTCGGTATTCGCTCCGCCCAAATGACTACCATTCACTCATACACAAACGACCAGCAACTGCTTGATTTGCCTCACAAGGATCTACGTCGCGCGCGCGCAGCCGCGCTGTCGATGATTCCAACCTCGACCGGCGCGGCAAAGGCCGTGGCGCTGGTGCTGCCCGAGTTGAAAGGGAAGTTTGACGGCATCTCCGTTCGCGTACCGACGCCCAACGTTTCGCTGGTCGACGTCGTGATGGAGGTCGAAAAGGAGACGAGCACGGAAGAAGTAAATCGCGTCCTGAAGAATGCTGCCAACGGAGAGCTGCGGGGAATTCTGGCGTTTTCCGAAGAGCCGCTGGTTTCGAGTGACTTCAAAAGGAATTCAAACTCTTCGATTGTTGATGCCGAATACACCAAGGTCATCAACGGGCATATGATCAAGGTGCTTTCCTGGTACGACAACGAGTGGGGCTACTCCTGCCGCGTGCGCGATCTCATCAAGTTTATTGCGGGTAAAGGCCTCTAAGTGTGAGCAGTGAGCGGTGAGCAGTAAGCAGTTTCCTGCTCTTACTGCTCACCGCTCACTGCTCACTGCTCACTATGAGTAAGCTCTCCATCACGGACCTCGATCTGAAAAGCAAACGCGTGTTCATTCGCGTCGATTTCAACGTTCCCATCAAGGAAGGAAAGGTTGAAGACGACACGCGCATTCGAGCTGCCTTGCCGACGATTCGATATGCGATTGGGCAGGATGCGCGCGTAATTCTCGCTTCGCACCTGGGCCGGCCGAAGGGCGAGCGCGTAGAGAAATACAGCCTTGCTCCAGTGGCTGAGCATCTTTCGAGTCTGCTCGGCAGGCCGGTTGCATTTACGACAGACTGCGTGGGCGAAGGGGCTGAATCCAAAGTCGCGGCAATGCAGAATGGCGACGTTTTGTTACTTGAAAACCTGCGCTTCCATAAAGAAGAGGAAAAGAACGACGCTGCGTTCGCGCAGCAACTCGCCCGGCTGTGTGATGGGCTCTATGTGAACGATGCTTTTGGCGCCGCGCATCGCGCGCATGCTTCTACGGTTGGCATAACTAAGCATGTTGCCAGGGCTGCGGCTGGGCTGTTGATGCAGAAAGAGTTGGAATATCTCGGACGCGTTATCACCAAGCCTGAACATCCGTTCGTGGCAATACTCGGCGGCGCAAAAGTTTCCGACAAGATTCCCGTGATCAATGCTCTCATCGATCGCAAGGTTGACAAGATTTTGATTGGTGGAGCAATGGCCTACACATTTTTCAAGGCGCAGGGATT
>JBGPYG010000364.1:0-4201 GCA_041493085.1 Pyrinomonadaceae bacterium
AAAGTTGCGCGGGCCGAACTCGAGGTGCTCGACAAATTGCAGCCCGCGCTGGAAGAGTTTCAGCCGGCCAAGAGTGTGTCGCTCAACGAAGAAGAGCACGCCATTGCCCGCAACTATTTTCTGCTGACGATGAAGCCGACTATCTATGCGGCCAACGTTAACGAAGCCGCGCTCGGCGCGCCGAATGATAACGAGCACGTGCGGGTGATTCGTGAAGTCGCCGCGAGCGAAGGCTCTGAGTGCATCGTAATCTGCGCGCAATTGGAGGCGGATCTCGTGGGCCTGGCGCCTGAAGAGCGGCGCGAGTATCTGGAATCGCTCGGAGTTAAGAGCAGCGGCGTGGATCAACTGATCCGGAGCGCCTATCGCGTGCTTGGTCTAATGTCGTTTCTGACTGCGGGTGAAAAAGAGGTGCGCGCCTGGACGATCCCCCAGGGTTCGCGCGCGCAAGATGCCGCCGGCGCAATTCATTCCGATATCGCACGTGGCTTCATCCGCGCCGAAGTGATCAGCTATGAAGACCTGATGCGCTCAGGTTCTCACGTCGCCGCGCGCGAGCAAGGTTTGACCAGGTTAGAAGGCAAGGACTACATCATGCAGGAAGGCGACGTGGTGCTTTTTCGGTTTAACGTGTGAAGTTCTGCGCGTGGAAAATCTGTGGCAAGGCCTCTTGCGAGGCCCGCTGAGGTAGCTACCGCAGCACGGCGCGGATGCCGACGAGGATCAGGTAAGCAATTGCCAGGACGACCGCCAACTTGATAACCAGCACGGCGATGCCAAAAAGAATTCCCAGAATGCTCAAGGTTATGCCCGCTGCCGTTAACACGATTGGGATGCCCACCGCGATAACAAATATTCCCAGCAGGATAATTCCAATTATTCTCAATAGGTCGGTTGCTTCTTTCATCGTTTTTGTTCCCCAATTCTTCCCGCTTTATGGCTTGCGAATAACGCGGGTTATTTGCGTTCGGCTGAATATACGAAGATCACGCGTGCGGCGTTCCCAATAAGTTCGCATCAACTTTCCGTGTCCTAATTTCAGTTTTCTCGGTGTAACCTCTGTGTTCTCTGTGTCTGTGGTAAACGATCGCTAATAAAGATTCACCACAGAGTCACAGAGAACACAGAGGACGCACAGAGATTAGTTAAAACCAGGACACTGTCCAACTTTCCGCACGTTTTATAGCGCTCAACCAAGGGTTGGTTGTAGCGCTCCACCAAGCGGGCCGGCGGGCGGTCGCGTGTAGCAACGGTTTCGGCGATAATTGCCTTCGGCCTAAATCATGGCGTATTCAACCACAGGAAACCTTTTTAGCAAATCGCCCGCTGACGAGAGTGTGGCACCCTCGGCGCCGCTCGCTGAGCGGATGCGACCGCGTTCGCTGGCAGAGTTTGTGGGCCAAAGCCATCTCGTGGGCGAGGGCCGAATACTGCGGCGACTGCTTGAAGGCTCGTCAAGCTTGCCGTCGCTGATACTTTGGGGAGCGCCCGGCACCGGGAAAACGACGCTGGCTCGCTTGCTTGCCGAAAAGTCTGACGCGCGTTTCGTCGCGCTCTCGGCTGTTTTTTCCGGAGTTAAAGATCTACGCGCAGCCATCACGGAAGCGCGACATGAGCGCGAGTTTGGCAAGCGCACGATTCTGTTCATCGACGAGATTCATCGCTTCAACAAAGGACAGCAAGATGCGCTGTTGCCCGCCGTAGAAAACGGGACGGTAACCTTGATTGGAGCCACAACCGAGAATCCATCTTTCGAAGTCACCGGTGCGTTGTTATCGCGTTGTCGCGTACTGGTTCTCAATCCTTTATCGCCAGTTGAAGTGAAGACCATTCTCGAGCGCGCGCTCGCAGACGCCGAGAAGGGGTTGGCAAAACTGCAGCCGGTGATTTCTGACGACGTGCTGGAGCGGGTTGCAAACTCATCAGGAGGAGACGCGCGCGTCGCGCTTGCCGCACTCGACGCAGCGGTCCAATCAACCGCGCCGGACGAGACCGGCGCGCGTCAGATTTCCAATGAAACCATTATCGAGGCGCTGGGTCGTGCGCATTACGCTTACGACAAAGGCGGCGAAGACCATTTCAACCTTGCTTCAGCCCTGATTAAGTCGCTGCGCAATTCCGATGTGGACGCTTCGCTCTACTGGCTGGCGCGCATGATTGAGGGAGGTGCGGATCCGATATTCATTGCGCGGCGACTCTGCATTCTTGCTTCAGAAGATATTGGTCTCGCCGATCCACAAGCGATGGTTCAGGCGGCTGCGGCTGCAGATATCGTGCAACTCATCGGGTTACCCGAAGGGTTGTTTCCACTTTCCCAGGCTACCATCTATCTCGCGCGCGCGCCCAAATCAAACGCGGTTAAGAACGCTTACCAGGCAGCGGTGGCTGATGCGGCGGAAACTGCGCGCGAGCCTGTGCCGCTTCACTTGCGCAACGCGGTGACGCCATTGATGAAGCACATGGGCTATGGCGAAGGCTATCGCTACGTTCATAACGATCCGGACGCAAAAGATGAGATGACTTGTCTGCCAGATGGTTTGCTTGGAAGAAAATACTTTAAGGAAGACAAGTAAGACTTCACGATAACCGACTTCCTCATGCAGATCTGGCTGGAAACATTGCCGCCGGATTCCTACGAACAAGTCGTTAAAGAGATAGGGCGACTGATAAACGAGGAAAGACACGCGGCGGAGTTCGCACTATCCGTTAAGGCGACTTTAGTGGTGGGCAAGAAGGCGTTGAGCCAGTGAGGTAGTTCGACTCGTTTCTCAGGAACGAATTACTAGGCCTCTTTTTCTTTGGCTTCCTTTTGAGCTTCCTTCTCGGCCTCGTCTAATCCCTCTTTGAAGGCCCGCTTGCTCTGTCCTAGTGACTTCGCTAGTTGTGGCAGCCGAGAGGCGCCGAACAGCAGGAAAATAACTACGGCAATTACGAGCAGCTCGGGAGTTCCCAGCCCTCCGATTGCTAACACGATCTCGTTCATAACTTCCTCTTTCATTTAGGGGGCAAACAACAGCGAACCCGGGCGTTCAACCGTCACTGCCATTGTTAGATTCGTAGAAGAGATATTTCCTCCACATCACGTCGGCGCGACCCAGGTAGCGCATGATTTGGCGATTCACGTGCAACGAAAAGCCGCGCGGCCGTCGCAGCAGATGCATGGCTGATTCCTCGGGAGTTCGATTTCCCTTCCGATGATTACATTTTTTGCAGCACGCAACCAAATTGTCCCACGACGATTCGCCGCCTCGCGAGCGAGGCAGCACGTGGTCCAGGGTCAGGTCTGATGGCGCATGTTGTCGTCCGCAATACTGGCAGGTGGAATGATCGCGCAGCAAAATGTTCTTTCGGGAAAGCGAGCGTCTCTCGAAGGGAATATGAATGTATTCGGTTAGTCTGATCACGGATGGCGCGTGAATCGTCAGTTTTGCCGAATGAAGCATGTGGCCATTGTGCTCTTCCGCTCGCGCGACGCCTTTAAAGATCATTACTACTGCGCGCCTTTCGTTGCACACATTGATAGGCTCAAACGAAGCATTCAGCACTAAGACTCGACCAGTCATACAAAGCCGATATTACGCGAGCGGCCAAGGTAGTGACAAGTAAGAAGGGGCCGGGGGTAGTGTCCTGGTTTGAACTAATCTCTGTAAGCCCTCTGTGCTCTCTGTGACTCTGTGGTGAATCTTTGTTGGCAATTGCTCACCAGAGAGACCGGAGAGAACACGGAGGTTACATGGAGAAAACTGAAATTAGGACACTACCGGGGCCGGGGTGCCGGCAAAGGTGCTTTCGCTCGTTACTTGCCACCGGCCGCTTGCCACGCCCGTCCGAATTGGTCGGCGGCCTCAACCAGCGCGTCAATAATTCCGGGTTCGCTGATTGAATGTCCGGCATCCGGGATAATGCGGAGCCGAGCCTCCGGCCAGACCCGATGCAGGTCCCAGGCGCTCATTATCGGACAAACAACATCGTAGCGACCCTGGACGATGACGCTGGGGATGGAGCGGATCCTGCCGACATTCTCAATCAGATAATTGTCGGAACTGAAAAACGCATTGTTCATGAAGTAGTGGCATTCAATCCGCGCGAAGGCAAGCGCAAACTCCGGGTCGGCGAACTTCTCAATCATGCCGGGATCGAAAAAGAGTTTTGAAGTGCTTCCCTCCCAGATGCTCCAGGCGCGCGCCGCTTCCAACCGAAC
>JBGPYG010000200.1:0-7047 GCA_041493085.1 Pyrinomonadaceae bacterium
GCACTATCTGCTTGCTCCTTTAAAAAAGAAGCGGACCAAAAGTTTGGCGATCAGCATTTTAAGACCGCCATATCCTTGATCGAACTTCATAAGGTTCGGTTTGGAGAATATCCTGCCACGCTCAAGGATCTAAAATTCACCGGCGAATGGGATCAAATTGCCCTGATCAATGTCGAATACAAGCGGGTCGGGAACGGCTATGAACTCAATCTTACGAGAGGCTGGGTCGGCAGGCCAGAGTTGAAGTATCCTGATGAATTCTGGAAGGGCCTCGGCCTGGTCAAATCTAATGTGAAATCTTAGTCACCGCCGAACACGTCGGACCCGGGCGCGGATAGCGCAATCTTTGACTAGTTCTTCAGCCGCAGAGGGTCTCGCTGGATTCCACCATTCAGCGATCAATCGGCGTGGTATTCCGTTGATCGAGAGTGACAGAATTAGCTCCGGGTTTTAGGCAGACCAAGGCTGCAGTCAGCCGTCCTGGTCACGTAATTAGTAACTGTCCTCGAGCCGGTTGGACCATAGATCATCTCCGTGGCATCTTCCGTGGTCGTATAGGTCTGACCATTTTGTTTAGCGTCGGGATAGTTCTATTTTTCCAACGGCGTCAGCTCTCGTTGTCTGGTAGTTTTTTGTGTAGTCATTCTCGCAGTTTGCTCGGTGCTTGATCCCGCCGGTGGTACTGACCTCATCGATGCCTTAACGCCGCTTTTTGCCAACCGGGCCGCACCGTCGGGATTCTCAGGGGTTGCAATCAGTCTGTCGGTAAAGCGCTGCACTTCGCGAAAACTACTTCCCTCCGCCGGTCACGGTGAATTTGATGTCGCCAGGACTTTCTGCGAGCTTGATGTCGTTGCCGTTGTACGCGGTAACGGTGCATGTGTATGAGCCTGCGGCAAGCGGCTTGTCCAAAACATACGACGGGCCATCAATGCGCTTGTTGATGTAGTCATAGTTGGTTTCGCCTCCACCGGAGCTGTCGGCGTTGATGCTGAATTTATAGTAGACAGCGTCGGGATAGCTCTCCCATTTCACGTCGATATTGTTCGCCGCTAGCTTGGCGCCCGCTTTAGGACTCACGAGTTTCAGATCGCTTTTGAAGAGATTTGAATCAGGCGCGAAGAACGTTTCGTCGGCTTCGATTTTATATTTGGCTGATGCCACGAAGCCGGATGTCGCGAAAACATAGTACGGCGTATCGAAGACTTTTGCCGTTAGCCCCTCATAGATTCCGGGCGGCACGTTCTTGATCAGGTACTCGCCGCTAGCGTCGGTTTTCGCGGTGAAGGTTTGGCCGCTGCACCCGCCGAAATACTGATTGAACTTCTCACACAGTTTCACCTCTATGTTCGCCGCAGGTTTTTCGTTGTAGAAGACTTTGCCCTGAACGCTGGCCTTGCCGGCGGCGGGCTTTTCCTTTTCCTCGCCGCCGCCGGAATGAATGATGCCCTGGTCGTCTGGCTTTGCTGAAGAAGCTTTGGCGTTCGAGTTGTTCGCCGGACCGCGGCCCTTGTCACCGGCAAACTTGCAACCCGACCCGAGGGCGATGAAAAGCAATGTAGTGACAACAAATCCTTTTGCGGAAGCAGACATGATGATCCTCCCAGGTTTATCAATCGAGCAGTTTTCTTAGCGTGACGATTGTAACTTGCGAATTCAACTAACGCCGATATGATAAGAGATGATATCAAACGGAGGAACCAAGCCAGATGCGATTCGCGAAGCTTATTCTATGCATCCTCATCATTAGCGTCTGCTCAGTGGCACAACAAACTCCGGCGCAGAAGCGCATCGTAATCGCCGCGAGCACGGTGCTCGATGGCAAGGGCCGCGTGCTGCACCACACTCGCATCGTGATCGAGGGCTCAAAGATTGTCGCGCTTTATACAAAAGGTGGCCCAAAGGTCGGCCCAGTGGACTACGACCTGCGTGGCCTGACGGTGTTGCCGGGTTGGATTGACGCGCACGTGCACATTACCTGGAGCTTCGGCCGTGACGGCAAAAATGCGGGGCCGGGGGAAACGACACAGGAAGCCGCGTATCAAGCGGCCTCGAATGCCTTGGTGACGCTGATGGCGGGCTTCACGACAGTGCAAAGCGTGGGCTCGCCCACTGATGTTCCGCTGCGCGATGCCATCGCGAAGGGCACACTCCCCGGCCCGCGCATCCTGACGGCCGTCGAGCCGCTCATTGGGCAGGCCGGGCCAGGCAGGCAAGGCGAGCGAACCGGGACGCCGGATGAAATCCGCGTGTTCGTGCGGAAACAAAAGCAAGCAGGCGCGGACCTGATCAAAATCTTCGCGTCGCAGAGCATCCGCCAGGGCGGTAGGATGTCGCTTTCGCAGGAGCAACTGGACGCGGCCTGCGATGAAGCGAAGAAGCAGGGCCTGCGCACGCTCGTGCACGCTTACAAAGATGCTGTCCGGGCCGCGACTATTGCCGGCTGCACAGAAATTGAGCATGGCACGATGGCGACAGACGACGATCTGAAATTGATGGCCGAGAAGGGCACCTATCTGGATCCGCAGGCTGGCCTTGTGATCGAGAACTATCTGCTGAACAAGGAAAAGTATCTCGGCACACCCGGCTACACCGAAGAAGGTTTTGCGGCGATGGAGAAAGTCCTGTCGTTGAACCACGAACTGGTGCGGCGCGCGTTGAAAATTCCTGGACTGAAGATTGTTTTCGGCACGGACGCGGTGGCGGGCGCGCACGGGCGCAACGCTGAGGAGTTCATTGACCGCGTGCGCGACGGCGGAGTGGCCCCGATGGCGGCTATGGTCTCCGCCAACTCACTGGGGGCGGAAGCGCTTGGCATGGCTGATCAGATCGGCTCGATCGCGCCCGGCTTGCAGGCGGACATCGTTGCGCTCGATGGGGATCCGTTGAAAGACATCACGGCCGTGCGGCGCGTCGTGTTTGTGATGAAGGGCGGCATTGTTTACAAGAACGTCAGCACCCCACGCGGGCTGCCCGCGCGGGGACACCGCGCCGCGCGCGGTTCGATTCCCGGCTTTGCGGGCATCCAGCCTTGACGCGCTTCACGCTACTCATGCCGAGAGCAAAATGAGGTCAGTACCATCGCGGAGTGACGCTTTCGTCAAGTTTTGTTATCGTGCGTTCCCGGGCTTGAAGTCAAAACTTACTCGGCAATGTTGTGAGGATGAAATGGCATGCTTGCGAAACGGCTGACGCCAATCCTGAACGTCTCAGATATACAGCAGAGCTTCGCCTGGTTTGCGAAGCTCGGATGGAAGAGGGGCTGGGACTGGGGTAGTCCGCCCACGTTTGGGGGCGTCTGTTCCGGCGAGTGCGAGATCTTCCTGTGCGAAGACGGCCAGGGCGGTCGCGGCAAGAGCGCTCTTACAACGACGCATGAGTTCGACGACGGGGCAGACAAAGGCGTCTGGATGTCGATCTTCATCGACGACGTCGATGCGGTTTACCAGCATTGCCTGGAGCAGGGTCTTGAGATCAGCTGGCCGCCCACCGACGAGCCGTGGGGTGTCCGGGAGATGCACGTGCGCCACCCTGATGGCCACGTCTTCAGAATCAGCCAGGGACTAGAGGGCGCGGAGTAGGTAGCCAGGAACGTCATTGGTATCTCTGATGACGGTTGTCGTTGGAGATATTCCCTGGCGCCGCGCCAGACCGAGAACCCCTGGCGCACCAGAGGTAAATATGTTTGTCGTTGTCCGTGCGGTCACTTACGCTGCGCTCTTTATCGGCCTCGTGCTCATCTTTGTACCGGCCCGCCTCTTGTCCTGGTCGGGCATTGTCCGCCCGGCGGCGATTGAAGTGCCGCAGGTTGCCGGGATGGTTATCGGGGCCGCTGGTGCGGCGGTCGCTCTGTGGTGCATATTCACCTTCGCGCTTATGGGAAGAGGCACTCCGGCGCCCTTCGATCCGCCGCGCCGGCTGGTGATTGAGGGCCCCTACCGGTTCGTGCGGAATCCCATGTACATTGGTGCCGGACTCGCCCTCGCCAGCGCCGCGCTCTTCTACGAATCGTGGCCGCTGCTGGGTTATGCCGGCCTCTTCTTGCTCGCAACTCACCTCTTCGTGGTGTGGTACGAGGAGCCCACGCTACGGCGAACCTTCGGGCAAGAGTACGAAGCATACTGCGGCGAGGTCAGGCGCTGGTGGCCGCGCGTATGAACTGCCCTGATGAAACCATTGATAGTCGGAAAGATGAGCATGGCAGCCCAAGCAGGAATCATTAATAAGCGACGCGAACGTTTGTTCTACACCGGCATGTCCGTCGCGTTTGTCATCACTGTCTTCGCGGGCTTTGCGCGGACATTTTACTTGAGACCCTATTTCGACACTCGGCCACTCATACCGCTCCTGCATCTGCATGGGTTCGTGTTCACATCATGGTTGGCGCTCTTCCTCACTCAGACCGCGCTCGTCGCGGCAAACCGGACCCGCATTCATCGCCGGTTAGGAATAGCCGGCGCAGTGCTTGCCGCGCTTATGATCGTGATCGGCACCACCACCGCCATCATCAGGGCCAAGGTGGTCGATGTCCCGCCGGGTTCACCTTCTCCACTCGCTTTTCTGACTATCCCGCTCGGCGACATGTTGGTGTTTGCGATCATGGTTGGGGCGGCCTTCTATTTCCGCCGTCGAGCTGACGTGCACAAAAGGTTGATGCTGCTGGCGACGATCTCGATCCTCCCGGCGGCTGTCGCCCGGTTACCTTTTGCCTTCATCCAGCAGGTTGGCCCGCTGGCTTTCTTTGGTCTGAGTGATCTGTTCATTGTGCCTTGCCTGCTCTACGACTTCGTCACGCGAGGACGCCTGCACCGTGCAACTGTCCTGGGCGGCTCGTTAATTGTTTTATCGCATCCACTACGGTTGGTAATCGGAAATACGCACGCCTGGCTGGTGTTCGCAACCTGGCTGACTCAGTGGAGTTGATTACCCGGTCGAATCCGGCGTCCGTGAAATCTGTCAATAATATTTCCGAAAAAAGATCCCGAACCTGTCGATCTCGCTTCCCGTCGTTCGACTTGTAAGTAGAGGGCCAGGCCGGAGCCGGTCGAGAGCGTCCGGAGCCGGAGCTCGGAAACAAACAAACCCAAAAGGAGACTGCGATGCAAAAAATCACCCCGTTCTTGTGGTTCGACGACAAAGCCGAAGAGGCTGCGAATTTTTATTGTTCTATTTTTAAAAATTCAAAAGTTGGAAGCGTAACCCGCTATGAAGAAGAAGGGGCCAAGGCGGTCGGCAGGCCGGCGGGTACGGCGATGACTGTGGAATTCGAACTCGAGGGAGAAAAATTCGTCGGGTTGAATGGCGGCCCGCATTTCAAATTTACTGAGGCCGTATCGTTCGTGGTCAACTGCGAGACGCAGGAAGAAGTGGATTACTTTTGGGAGAAGCTCCTGGAAGGCGGACAAGAATCACAATGCGGCTGGCTAAAAGACAAATATGGCCTGTCGTGGCAAGTCGTTCCCACTATTTTGGTCGAGCTGTTTCAAGACAAAGATCCCGAGAAATCGCAAAGGGTCATGAAGGCGATGCTGCAAATGAAAAAAATTGACATAGAAACTTTGAAGCAAGCGTATGAGCAACAATAATCCAGCAAAGCCTCGAAAAAAGTTCGTGGCAAAGGCGAAGGGTGAAAGAATCATGAATAAGAGAACAACCACGAAGAGCGCTCCAGCAAAAAACGTGGACGAGTATCTCGCGGGCGTGCCGAAAGAAGCGCGCGCCACGCTGGAGAAACTGCGCAAGACTATCAAAGCCGCTGCGCCCATGGCTTCCGAAGTAATCAGCTACCAGATGCCCATGTACAAACACCACGGAATGCTGGTTGGCTTCGCGGCGTTCAAGGACCACTGCAGTCTTTTCCCCGGCGCAGCTGTTATCAATGCGCACAAGGAGGAGCTCAAGTGTTATGACACGTCCAAAGGCACCATCCGTTTCCCGGCCAGCAAGCCGCTTCCCGCCGCGCTCGTGAAGAAGCTCGTCAAGTCGCGGATCCAGGAGAACGAGGCACGGGCGGCTGCGTCGAGGAGTCGTCGCGGAGGAAACCAATCATGAACGTTGCACTGTGGATCATTCAAGTATTGCTCGCACTACTTTTTCTATTCGCCGGGGGAACGAAGCTGGTGCTGCCACTCGACGTGCTGAAGTCGATGGGTTCGCCCAACCAGATACTGCTGCCGGGCCTGTTAGTGCGGTTCATCGGCGTGTGCGAAGTACTCGGCGCGCTCGGCCTGATTCTCCCCGGACTCGTGAGGATTCGGCCGGATCTGACACCACTGGCCGCCGCCGGGCTGGTGATCATCATGATCGGGGCGACAGTGCTCACGTTCGCGGGCGATGGCTTCGCGATGGCCCTGCCGCCCCTGATGGTGGGACTCCTGGCGGCGTTCGTCGCCTACGGCCGCTGGCGGCTGGCGCCGCATCGTGGGTCGTCTCACGAGTAGGTGCTCCAGTACACTTGAGAAACTGACGTCAATGGAAAATGCACTAACCCACGCCGGCGGAGTAGTATTTCGCAGGAGCGACTCTCAAATTTGCTACCTCGTAGTTTCTTCATCGGACGGCCTCAACTGGGTTTTGCCGAAGGGGCATATTGAGCCCGGGGAGTCTCCGGAAGAAGCGGCGTTGCGAGAGCTTGAAGAAGAAGCAGGCGTGATAGGAGAGATCTTAGAACATCTGTCCGCACGACAATTCAAGAAACGCGATAAAGACGCCACCGTTCAATATTTCCTGATCCGCGAACTAGGCGCGACAGAGGCCACTGAGAACCGAACCGTTCGTTGGGAAGAAGAACTCGCGGCTCTCCAACTGCTTACGTTTGAAGAGGCCAGGGCTGCACTGCTTGAAGGCGCAGCGATAGTGCGACGATTGGATACGAGACAATGACTGCAGGCAGTAACAGGTGCTTTGTTTACTGCTTTCTGCTTAGTGCCTTCTGCCTTCCAGGCGGTGAGCGCCGACCAACATCATGCCAAAATACGTTGCGTTCCTGCGGGCAATAAACGTTGGTGGCCACACGGTGAAGATGGAATATCTTCGCGGTCTGTTTAC
>JBGPYG010000302.1:0-5323 GCA_041493085.1 Pyrinomonadaceae bacterium
CTTGGCTTCACCTCTTAGTTTCTTCATCTCAGCTTCGACGCGCACTTCAACTTGATCTATCGGCGCCGGCTCGCCCGTTTCATCCTGAGTAACAATCTTATTTTTATCCAGGTCCATTTGCTCTCCCTGCCTCGTCAAAGGCTTTTTGTTAACAACTACGGACTCATAGCATACAGATGATGCTCCTAAAATGCCCACCTAATGCGACATGAAGATGAAACACGACATGCAGGAGAAGCCTAAGGGTTAACCAGGAGTAAAGGGTCGCGGGCGTTTCCGAACTTCTTTACGGGAAACGCCCGCGCCAACAATCGAGGTAGCATCGAAGATCGTTGACATCACGTTGTGCCCTTGCAAAAGAGCACTAGTGGTGTTAAATAAATAATATCCACACCATGAAGCGCCAAGTTGCATTTTTGCCTTTTGTGTTTATCGTCGCAGTATTGGGCGGGCAGAGACTAGCTTGCGCACATGATAGCCACCTCGATACTCATAATGTGCCCCCTGCGGCGGGGTCTGACTCTTCGTTTGTTGCCTTGCGACCAGAGCTTACAAAATCGGTGGCCCGAATCTCGACCGGAGCCGGTATCATTGGTTTCGCTATTTCTGGAGAACTACCGGAGTCTTGCATCTGCTGTGGAAGCTCGCATGAGGCTGCTACGGTAGCGAACGCAACCTTCTTTGACCAGAAGAAGCGAGGGGCCCCAGCCGCCGCCTCGACGATTGTGCCCCGGGCCGCCGCAGCATTTGCCGCGCAGGCTACGACTCTAACTCTCGCAAGTGAGCACGGACCACCAAGCGCTTCTGTCCAAAGACATCTCCTCATCGGCATTCTTCTGATTTAGCCTTCCCAAGTCGTATTCAGCACTGCGAAGTTCTGAAGACGTCCATTTTTATTCAGGCAAAACTAAACCTTTCGGTTTTCCACGACGGCGCTTAATGCGTTTTCGACGGAAAGAAACTTTTTCATGGGATTGCATGCGGCGTCTCTCTTCAAAAAGAAGGACAGCCGGAGCCACAACGAGGAATAAGGTTATGAGATTCATTCAAACTGCGCAGATGAAGAGCAAGCTTCTGCCGACACTAATTGCATTCTTATTCATTCTGACGGCGCCAGCACAGTTCGTGTTCGCGCATGGCGGCGAGGACCACGGGGATCAGAAGGCACCCGTGGTATCCAAAGGGACGAACATGATTGTGCGCGTCGCCCGCGCCGGTGATCTGGAGGTCGTGATTAAGGATCCTCCCATTGAGCCGGACAAGGAAACGGCAGCGCGGGTCTTCATCACTCATTTTGCTACTAACGAACCCGTTTCGGGCGCGAAGGTCGTCGTTGTTCTCCTGGGAAGTACGCCCATAGAAGTTGGCGCTGTTCCAGGCACAACGCCTGGGATGTACGAAGTTAAACTGCCGCCCTTACCGCAGGGTCAATACAAGCTTGCTGCTCGCATCGAGCACGATGGCGAAAACGAGACGGCAGAATATGGATCCCTGGCTGTTGCACCGCTACCTGTTTCTTCGAGTAGCGATCTCGCGACTTGGGCGCGCACGGCGCTGCTCATTCTTGGTGGGCTTACAGTACTCGCTGTGCTCGGAGCTTTCATTTACAGGTTATTGCCTACGACCCGTCGAGGGCGCATCAAGGGAGAAGTGGCCCCCGCATGAATTCATGTCTGATGAGCGCTTTGAACCGATGAATAGTAGAGAAGCGCGCAATCTTCAATCTGGTTCGCGAAATGAACAAAGTTAAGTTTTTGAAGCGCCGGTCGTCAGGCGTGCTGATTATCGGCGCGCTGGTCATTGCTACTGTGAATGCGCAAACACCGCCGCCGGCGCCAACCACTTTAGGCTCTCAAGAGCAGCAGACGACCCCAGTGCCGCCATCCAGCAACGACCAGGGCGCATCGCCGAAAGCTGTCGGTGGGCAGTTGCCCCCGTCACAGCCAATGCAATTCTCATCGTCACAGTTCATCGATCCAACCGGGCTAACGCTCGATAATTTGCTCCTGGATGGTTTTACACGGCGCGCCGATATATTGGCTGCCAGGCAGCGTCTGGCGATCGCTGAGGGCAGGTTGATTCAAGCGGGGTTGAGGCCCAATCCAACCGTTGATTCCGATTACGCTTCGGCCAAGTTTTTGGGTGGGCAAAATGAAGGCGATATGACCTTCGGAATCTCTCAGGTTTTTGAGACTGGGGGCAAGCGAAGCAAAAGGGTAACGGTGGCTCGGCTTGAACTGGCGCAAGTGAAGGCTGAAGTCCTCGCGCTCGAACGGCAGTTTGCGGCAGATCTTCGCGCTGCTTACGCTCGTGCTCTTGCAGCGGGGAGACAGCTTGATACGTTTGAACAGTTGATTGCCGCCAGCAACGAACTTGTTCGCATCACCAACGAACGCCTGGAGCAGGGCGACGTTGCGCCGTTGGAACTCAATATCGTTAAAGTCGAAACCGATCGCTTGCGCACACAGGCCATTAATGCGCGCGCCGCTCTCGAATCGGAGAACATCTCGCTGCACACGTTGGTTGCATTGGACCAAAAGGAACCGCTGCGCATTGCCCCGCTCCCCGAGCGCCCGCCGCGCCTCGATCTTTCGCTCGACGAAGCTACCGGACTAGCGATGCGCGAGCGTGCCGACTTGCAGGCTGCACGTCTGGGTGAACAAGCGGGCTCGGCACGCATCAATCTAGCGCGAGCGCAAGGTGTCCCCGACTTTGCTCTAAACAGCAAGGTTTCAGTCAGGCGGGATATTTTCGACGATACACCGGTTGGCCCAATAAGCGACCGAGACAAGCTTCTCTCATTTGGTGTTTCCGTTGGTCTGCCGGTTTTCAATAGGAACCAGGGCGAAATTGCCGCAGCCACGGCTGAGCGCGTTCAGGCCCAGCGGCAGCGTGAGTTTCTCGAGACAACCATTCAGCGCGACGTCGCTCTCGCCTACCGGCGATATCGGGCGGCGGCCGAAACTTTGGTCATCTATGCGACTCAAATCATTCCCAACGCCGAGAAAAATCTGCAAACCGTTCGCGCAGCCTATAACGCTGGCGAGTTCTCAATCTTCGACGTTCTGAGCGAACAACGGCGGCTCATCGAAAACGAGACCGGCTACAACGAGGCTCTCGGCGATTACTACGGTGCGCTCGCCGAACTCGAACGTGCGCTGGGAACGACAATTCCTCCGTCAGCATTCGCGCCGACTACGGTGACGATCCTGCCAGACACTGACTGGACAACAAAGGCGAAAATCCTTCGTTCTATAAAACGAGCAGTCAGTTTGCCGCCGGCATCAAGCACATCTTTGGGAGGAGCGACTCCGCAGTCCAGTCTTGTTTCAGCGACATTCGAGAAAGCGCAGGCGCCTAAATCATCTCCATCCGAGACATCTGAACCAAAGCAACCAAAATGAAAGGACAATGCCAAATGAAAACGACCTCGATAATTGCTCTACTCAGTTTACTTTCGCTTTTCGCAGCAGCGTGTTCCAGCGCTAGTGACACAACCGCTAATAGAGCAGCTAACAATACTCCAGTAACCACAGCCGAAAATTCAGCACCGGGGGCAGTGAAGAAGGCTGCCAGTGACGACATACCGGCACCTGTTCACGCCGTATTTCCGGACGCGCAGTCGATTACGAAAGAGCACAAAGAGATGTCCGCCGCGACGATTGCTTCAATTGAAAAGACGGCTGGCAGCAAAGTCCCCGACACGGACCACCACTCGTACGTCGCTTACTCTACGAGTGGCGGCGCTCGTAAACAAATCGGCGCAGCGACAGTTGTCGAAGCTGGAGGTAAGAAGATGGTTGTCGTATACGAGAGCCGCAACAACCAGCCGTACATCAAGGAAGTGCGCGTCGAAGGTTTAGCTCCGGCTTTTCTCGATCAGTTCAAAGGCAAGGGTGCCGACGATAAATTCCAGATCGGACAAGATCTAAAGGCGCAAGGAGTAGCAGACGCAACTGCCAAGGCCATCGCGACGTCCATTCACATCGACGTGGTGACGATGCGAACCCTCTATGGCAGCACGCAAGCACAATGACATGCGAACAACGTTAATCAACATAAGTGGAGTCCGCGGGCGCGCGCTCGTCACGGCACTCATCATTTTCGCCGCGCTCGTGATCGTTCCGGCACTGTTTCTCGTGAGCGCCCAAGAAAACAAGCCGGGGGCTGGCAGTTCGCCCGCCGGTGCCATTCGCACGGCCGAGCGCAATGTGCAAACGAATGAGGGGCAGTTCAAGGCACGTTTACGGCAGTCACCACCGGATCCGCGCGACGGCGAAGAGGTTAAGTTTGCCGTCGATCTTTCGGAGCAGGTCGAAGGCGGCGGTGGATTAAGCGCCGGGGGCTTGCTGCCGGTCACTGGGGCGACAGTCACGGCACGCGTAACCACTGCGGCCGGAGGCGCGGTTGCGAAGGGATTCGTGGCGCGACCGAGCGAAGCCGGTTCGTATCGCCTCAATTATGCTTTTCCCGATGGCGGGGAGTTCAAGCTTATCTTCGACGTCCGCACTTCCGATAATCGGCAGTTTGCCGCTGACTTCCCAGTCAGTATTGCGCCCGCACCAACCAATTGGGTGTTCTGGTTAGGTCTTGGAATACTCATCCTCATCTCGGCGGGAACAGTTTTCGGCTACTACTCCTCGTGGAAGCGCGATGGGGTGGAAGGAAAGTTGGCCGCACGCAAGACCTTGCCAGTGGCCGCTGGCGCGTTTGCGTTCTTTGTCATCGGCGTCGCAGCGCTTGCCTATTTTCAGCCACCGCGCGAACGCTTCCTCGCGGCCGATCTGCCAGCCGCTGGCACTCAGACTCAATCGCCCGGTGAATCGACTGCCTCAGGCGATCCATCCCTCGGAGGATCGGGCGCAAGAATTGTCATCACTAAAGAGTCGCAATTGCTCTTTAATATCCGCACTGCGGTTGTTGAGCAACGGAAGATTACCAGCGGACTGAAAGTAACTGGGACAGTCCACGCGCGGCCCAACGCTCAAGCAATTATTTCTCCACCAGTCTCCGGTAGGGTTTTCTTCAACGGTAACATTTCGGTCGGCACTGCGGTCGGGCGCGGCGAGCGCATTGGGACAATCGAACAAGTCCTGGGAGCGCCAGAACAAGCAAGTCTTGAGGGCCAGAAGGTAGGACTGCAGACTGCTGCTCTCGAACAGCAAGCAAAACAGGCAGAGCAGATTGCCAATGCACAGCAAGCACGCGCACGTCTTGTTCAGGCCGAGCGGGAACTGAGGCGCGCTACGAATCTTCTGGAGGTTGGCGCAGCACCGAAGAAGCGTGTCGAGGAGGCCCAGACCGCCGTGCTGATTGCCAAACA
>JBGPYG010000202.1:0-7029 GCA_041493085.1 Pyrinomonadaceae bacterium
AACTGCGCGTCGAGTCCGCCTTCACGCGCGCGAACTGAATCGAAGTGTCCATCTGGAAGCCTCTGGGTCAGGTCCACGTGTTCGTCCACGAGCCGCTGCGTAGTATCGGCATGCATATCGATGGCAATGGCGCGCCGATGAATCGCGATTGCGTCGTTCGGCTTGCGGTCTGGTTCGGTTGCGGGAGGCAGGGTTTCAGTTTTTTCAGTCATGCGACAATTGGTAGAGAGAATAGAAAGCAGAATTGGGACTACTAAAATCAGGCAGCGAATTAGACGCCGCATTTGGCCTTGAATTGGATCGCGCGGTGGATACCTCTTATTGATCACCGGAAAGCACGGATGATTAACAGTCTTTGCTATTTGCAGAAGCATTTTAATGGTACTTTGCGAACCTTCATTCAATCAAGCGCGCCTTGCCAAACAAAGTAGACTTACGGTATCGTGCCATGTTCCCGATAGCCCATAAACGTGCGCTTTCTGAAATGACTAAAATTCCTGTAGAATTGGTTTTAAATAAACCGTTCTGCACACGATTTGAAGTTATTGATTCCTCGCCGCTTGTTTCCCGAAATTGATCTCCGGAAGGAGTAGAACAGTTATGTTCTCAAAAGAAGGCAAAGCGAAAGATGTACCAACGCCGCGCATTTGCGACGTCGTTTGGCACGATGGCGAGTTCATAAAGTGGAACGATGCCCGCGTGCACGTGATGTCTCATGTTCTTCACTATGGTTCGAGTATCTTTGAGGGCATTCGTTGTTATGCGACGAAACAAGGGCCTGCGGTTTTCCGCTTGCACGAACACATGAAGCGCTTCCTGAACTCGGCGAAGATCTACCGCATGGACCACCGCTGGAAGCTGGCTGAGTTGTGCGATGCGTCTGTCGAACTGGTCGCGCGTAGCGGTTTAGAACAGTGCTACATCCGGCCCATCCTCTTCCGAAGTCTTGATGAGGAGCATCCGGCTTTCGGGGTTAATCCTTTTCCCAACCCGCTGGCTTGTTATATCGGCGCCTGGGACTGGGGCAAGTATCTCGGCGACGAGGCGATCGAAAAGGGCGTGGACGTTTGCGTGTCAACCTGGAATCGTCTGACGCCAAACTCAATGCCCGCCATGGCCAAGAGCGGCGCAAACTATATGAACTCCCAGCTAATCAAGATGGAGGCATTGCTCAACGGCTTTGCGGAGGGTATTGCGCTGGATGACCGCGGCTATGTTTCCGAAGGCTCGGGCGAGAATATTTTTGTAGTGAACAATGGAATGGTCTTGACTCCGCCACTCTCGTCCTCGATTTTGCCGGGCATTACGCGTGACAGCGTGATTCAAATTTGCCAGGAGCTGGGGATTACCGCTAAGGAGCGAACCATTCAACGCGCCGCGCTTTACGTCGCCGACGAACTTTTCTTCTCCGGCACGGCAGCCGAGATCACTCCGATTCGCTCGGTCGATCGCATTACGGTGGGCGCTGGCGGTCGTGGAGAGATAACTGAGAGAATTCAAAAGGTCTTCTTTGAGATCACCAAGGGAGAACGAAAAGCTCCGGGCGAATGGCTCACGTATGTGAACGCATCGAGGAGTTCGCAACCGGGCAACAATGGCTTCGAACCGGAAAAAGCGACCGATGTAACTGTCAGTAACGAAACTGCCGAGCCAGTGATGAAGTTTCAGGCAGCCTCTAATGCGACTGACTGAGGAACCAGCACTCCCCTGAGACTTCGGCGGCGAGCGAGGCAACTCGCTCGCTTTTTTTTGGTCCCCTGAGTCAAGCTACGACTCAACCACAAGAGCCCCGCACCTCTACTACTATTATTTTCGTTGACTTCCCGATGGCGACGGGTATAGAGTCCGCCCAAACCAGATTATCTCGTATTCCTCGACTTCCTTACGAGGTACGCGCGGACGCGTTTCCACCGAGGGGAACACTTTATGTGGCCCAATATCTCTTCGACGTTTCGTAACCCTTCAAGCATAAAAACTCGTGTGTTCCGATCAGGAAATCTTGTGTCTGCGTTGTTATTGACGGTGTTGCTTTTTCTCCCGATTGCTGCTCAGGGGCAACAAGAGCCCGCCGATGACGTAAAGGAGCTGAAAAAGGAAATTGAATCCCTGAAGATAATTCAGACAGAAATACTGAAAGAGCTACTTGAAATTAAGAAATTGCTTGCCGCCAGACCCGCTGCAAATCCAGATACGCCGCCGCGAGAAGTAATAATCGATACCGAAGGCGCCCCCTCTAAGGGAAACGAGAGTGCTCGGTTCACTTTGATCGAGTTTTCTGACTACCAGTGTCCGTTCTGCTCCCGGTTTGTTCGCGACACTTTGCCTTTGATCGAGCGGGATTACGTCAAGACGGGCAAGATCAAATACGTCTTCCGCGATTTCCCACTCGAATCGCTTCACCCTAACGCCCTGCTCGCCTCTGAGGCGGCAGCCTGTGCGGGTGAGCAGGGGAAGTACTGGGAAATGCACGATCGGCTCTTCAGCAGCCCGAGTGCGCTTAATGCCAAAGACATGATCACCCACGCACAATTCATCGGGATCAATCCGGCTAACTTCCAACAGTGCCTCGATAGCAGCAAATACAGGGAGCACATCCGCAACGCCATGAGCGAAGCGACGGGCATTGGCGTAAACGGCACTCCGACCTTCTTCCTCGGCGAGGCCTTGCCAAACGGCTCTAAGGTCAAAGTCATTCGTGTGTTGAGAGGAGCCCCGGCCTACGCCAACTTTAAAGAAGTCTTAGACAGCATCCTCGGCTCGGGACAGTAGACCGGATGGGCCCAGGCCTATGCAGTTTTGGTTTTCTGTGCAGACCTAACAAACCAAGGGGAGACAAGCAGGGATAACAAGAACAGTGAGGGACCAACCTCGCAAATTTATCAGGTAACTCAATCCATAGGAGGTTGCAAAATGCAACGTTTATTAATTCTTACCTTGGCTATGGTCGTTAGCTTACTGCTGTTCGGCGTTTCACAGTCTTCTGCTGAAAAAAGCAAGGCTCGGAAACCGGAGTCGCAAAAATCACTTGCAGTAAGGGTGGCTAAGCTATCGCCCTCAGACGTCCCCACCAAATTCACGTCAAGCTTTCCATCTGAGCGCTCGGCAGCAAACAACACACAGGAACCAAAACCCCTCACTAAGATGCTCGAGATTCCTCGGAAAGGCGTTACCGTGCAGTATCCCGACGACTGGTCTGTCGGGCCGAAGCGGTTCGCCAACCTGGACGAACTAATTGACGTGCCCGCCGGGCAAGCAGGCGGTAGGGTACTCACCTCGAAGATCAAGATCACCTCGGAAGACCGGCGCAGCCACGAGGAAGCGCTGCGCCGGCTCGAAGAGATTCGCATCGGCATCGGTGCGCCCGACACGGCCTACTTGATCGTTGGCGGCTGGCCCGCCATTCAGTACCGGCGCATTGAGGAGCGACCCGAACCCGGGCAAGACGAGTTCCGCCGCCCGCAGTTTGCCGACAAGAGGATGCTGCGGATCACGACGGCCGTGGCCGCGGGCAATCTACTCCTGCGGCTCGAAGCCGCGCTGCCTTCAAACGCCAACCCCGAGCTGATCAACAACGCCGAAGCCATTAGCCGCAGCCCCGTCTTCGCGCTGAAGGCGAATGAGGAACAAGCAAAACGAGAGTTGCGCCGGCTTAAACAACGCCCTAACAGCGCCCCGGCCGACGTGCCCGCGACGACTGCGTCTCGGGGCGCTGTGACCACGCCACCCGCCGCCACGACACCTGCGGCTGCCGCTGGGGGCAAGGCCGTCGTCCTCCCGCTCAAACAGGAAGTCGAACTGCCGCCGCCGGGTTTGACCCGGCGCATCATCACGGGCCGGAACGGCGAGCTAGAGATCGCTGTCTCGCCCAACGGGCAAAACATCGTTCTCGGGCAGCAGAGCGCGTTTCGGACCTCTAACGACGGCGGGCAGACCTTCTCGTTCTCCGGCACCATCGCCTTCAGCGGCGGTGACCCCTCGCTCGCCTGGGGGCAAGCGGGGAACTTCTACTACGCCGGCATCCGCGGCGGTTGCCAGGCAGCCGACGTTGCCCACCCCGCTGGCTACACTTGTAGCGGCGTGGCCCGCTCGACCAACAACGGGCAGACCTTCCCGAACGTCTTCAATGCCAACCTCTGCCCCAACCAGACGCAGCCACCCGCGGCCCCGCTACCCGACGCCTGCTTCCCCGACCAGGAGCACATTGCGGCCGACCGGGTGAACGCCGGCAGTGGCGGCGGCGATCAGGTCTACGTGACGTGGCGCAACTTTGACGCGACGGATCAAGACCCAGCGCTCGTCTGCACGCAGGACAGCGGCGCGAACTGGACTGCGCCCATCACCGTGGGCACGGATTCGTTCCCACGCATCGGGGTCGGCCAGGACGGCTTCGTCTATGCCGTCTATCTCGACGGCGGCAACTATATGTTGCACAAGTACAGCTCGTGCCGGACGGGTCTCACCCCGCAGGCAGGATTCCCCGTTGCTGTGACGGTGCGCAATCCCATCACCTGCCCGTTTCCGGGGCACGACCGCTGCGATCAGAATCCTTCGAGCCAGACCGTGGCCGTGGACGACACGAACCCGAACCACGTCTATTTCGCTTACGCGAGAAACGGTGGCAGCGCCACGAACGATAACGTGATCCTGCGCGACTCGCTCGATGGCGGGCTCACTTGGCCGGGCGGGCGTGTCGTCCAGTTGAACCCCAGCGTCCCCGGCAAGCGCATCATGCCGTGGGTCTGCACAACCGGCGGCGAGGCCTTCGTCACGTGGTACGACCGCCGCGCCGCGCCCGTGACTAACAACGACCTGACCGACTACTACGCCGGGCGCGCGCGGCTCGATGGCTCCGGCAATCTCGTTGTCGGCACGGAGCTGCGACTCACCGAGGTGAGCGACCCGTGGTGCGCCGCCGGCTGGCCGTGCGGCACGCGCGGCACGAACAGTTCCGAGCAATGCTCCGTCCAACCGCAGCTCGCAGGCTTCTGCTGCGCGTCGCTCGATGCCAACGGCAACTGCGTCGGCACGGGAACGCCCTGCGACTTCTCGGACGGCTGCGGCGGCGGCGAGACGTGCCAGAACATTGGCGGCGGCTGCCCGAAGTACGGCGACTACAACGGTAACGCCTGCACTGCCGGCCGCCTCTTTGGGGCGTGGGCCTCGGCCACTTCGCCACCGTCAATCAGCCCGCCATCGAACAGCATCGACATCTTCTTCACCTCGCAAGTTGTCGGCGACGTTCCACAGATACAGATCCCTGGCAACGTCTTCTTTGGGGACGTCTGCGTGGGCTCGACTGCTACGCAGACGCTCAACGTCTGCAACACGGGCAATTCGAACCTCGAAGTCAACAACATCACATCAGACAACGGTCAGTTCGCAGTGACGACACCGACTCAAGGCTATCCGGTCGTCATTAGCCCTGACTTCTGCTTCCCGTTCCAGGTCAAGTTCACGCCAACCAGCACTGGCTCTAAGACCGCCAACTTGACCGTCTTAAGCAACGACCCAGCACGGCCTTCTGTGACCGTTCAGGCGAGCGGCGCGGGGACGCGCCAGGCGATTGATACGCTGATCGCAAATAGCGGCGACTTCGGCCAGGTTTGCGTCGGCTCATTCAAGGACCTGAATCTGACTATCAACAACAGCGGCGGGTGTGACCTCGTAGTCAACAGCGTCACCTCCATAGGAGCTGACGCCTCGCAGTTTATCGTTGCGGGTGACAACGCATACCCAATCACTGTAGCGCCCGGCACATCAGTTCAAGTGCCGATCCGATTCCAGCCGACGAGTATCGGAACCAAGTCGGCGTCCATCAGGGTCAACAGCAACGACCCGACGTCCCCGAATAAGGACGTGCCCGTCTCGGGCCATGCTGATCCTGGCGACATTCGCGTCACCGGATCCACTGAATTCGGCAAAGTTTGCGGCGGGGACCAAGCGGATCAGACTGTCTCCATCTGCAACGTCGCTAAGTCTTGTGATCTCCACGTGACCAGTGTCGTCCTCACGAACGCAGCAGGCGACGGACCTTGCGCAGACTTCACAATCGTCAATAACCCATTCCCGGCTACCGTGAGCCACGATTTCTGTGTTCCGCTCACTGTCCGGTTCACGCCCACCTCCGCAGGACCGAAGCAGTGCAGGCTCGTCATCTCGAGCGACGACCCGGACAGCGCGGTGGTTACGAAGATCGTGGCTGCCGACACGCCGCTCGCCTCGATTGACGTCTCGCCTGATCAGAGCTTCCTTCCCGAGGTCGTCCAGAGCATCGGGTTCTGCACTACCTTGCAGCCGTTCCCGATCTCCAACAAGGGGGCCTGCCCGGTCAAGGTTACGGATGTTTCCATCGTGGGCAGCGATCCCAACTTCGGACTATCCGCGTTACCTTCTTTGCCGATCAATCTCCAACCGGGACACACGGTGGGGGACGGTGCCCTTCAGACGGTCTTCAAGCCTCTTGCTCCAGTCGCGCGGGAGCGAGCGGGAATACTCTCGGTCACTTATGAGTCTGATCCCATCACTCACCTCTTAACCACTGAGACGCGCGATCTTTGTGGAGAGGCGGTCAACACGGGCGCGCGCGTGCTCGTGAGGTTTTTGGGCGCTCCCGTCGCTATGGTCGAGAGCATCAAGCTCAACCGAATCAACGCCAATCGTAACAAGAACAACGTGGACACCGTGGACAATGCGCGCAACCTGGCGCTGCAAACGTTCACGTACCCAGCAGGTTCGGCCTGCACCCCATTCCAATACCACCGTGAATACGGCACTGCGTCGAATCCGATTCAGCTGCTTCCGGGATCCTACACCGTCACGGCCACGACGATCATCAACGGCAAGAGGAAATCGAAAACCGTCGCGTTTGACGTCCAAACCTGTGACTTCAACCCGACGGTATTCGTAGACTTCTAGCAGTTGTTTGAACTCTTTCCTTCAGGAAAGAGTCGACACTTAACAGGGGGCAAGCAGGTCAAACTGCTTGCCCCTTTCTTTTGGTGAGGCCCAGAATGCGGCTACGGTCACAGA
>JBGPYG010000091.1:0-10742 GCA_041493085.1 Pyrinomonadaceae bacterium
ATTGAAGTGAGTCGAGAACGTCTGCCATGTCGCGCAATTATCACATTGAACAGCAAGAACCAAAAGCCAGGATCGAAACGGCCGCTGATCGACTCGCTTTTATTTCCCAGTTACTGCCTCCTTCCGCGAAGCTAGCGGATAGGGACCTTGGTCGAAATCTTTTGACGCGCACTCTGGACACAGCGTTTGCTTTCGTGCGCAGATATCTACCGCCACTCCACTGGTTTCTTGCAGCTATTACGGCAACGGTCCTGTTTCTCTATGTGCAAATAGTTGCAGTGACTGCGCGCCTTGTTACCACCGGAAGCCTGCTGTGGCCGCACGTGCCAACTCCGAGCGTGATAGCGTTGTGGCACCGCGACGCGCCTTCGCTGCTGGTGGCATTCGCCAAACGACGCCCGCATGCTCGAACGGTAATCATGATTGCGCGGGATCCACGCGGCGACTATTTAGCGTTGCTCTGCCGCTTGATTGGCCTTGGCGTTATCCGCGGAGACAGTGAGGAGGGTGGCTGGGACGCTCTGTTACAACTGGCCCATGAGCTAACGGACGGCGCGTGTGTAATTCTAACCGCCGATGGCGGAGGACCGGCTCGCATTGCGAAGGTCGGCGCAGTTGCTTTGGCCTCATCCGCAAGTGTGCCGCTAATACCGCTGGCCACAGATTGTTACCCGGCAATTGAAGAACGTCACAAATGGGACGCGGCGCGCAATCCTGTCCCGTTCTGTTCCATAACAATTTCGATTGGAGCATCCCGCAGGTTCGATTTCTTTGAAGACCTCTCATCCGTGGAACAGGCTCGAGCATGGCTCGAGGAAACACTCAATACACTTTAGGTCCAGTTTGCACTGGAAACGCGAGCCGCAATGGCTCAGAGACTGTTCCCGCGCTTCTCATCGAGCATCCGCTGAATTCGTTGTTTCAGCGCTGCCGTCACTTTTTCGTAAACGACTTCTCCATCCGCCTCATCTGAAGCTACCCTTCGCGCGTCGACCGGTTCGTCGAAACTTTCTTTACTTTTCTCAAGCGGGAGCGCCACGACTTGCGCGCCCAGACGCCGCGAGCGCGTGTGCATTCTCGCAGTGAGTCGGGTGAATCTGCGCAAACGTGGGCCATAGAAAACGCGAAACCCAACCAAACTAAAAGGGCTCTTGCTGGCACGTACCTTGCACATCTTATTCTGAAGAGAGCAATCCAACTCGCCTGTTCAAAAAGAGTTTAGAGGGAGTTTCGCAATGATAGTCTTAATTCTGACGCTCGCTCTGCTGGGGATTCCGGTACCGCATTCCTCCTCAATTCAGGGCGGCAGCAACTGGCGTACATACAGGGGCGCCTGGTTCGAAATCAATTATCCCGCCAACTTCCGAGTGCATCCGTCGCAACCCAGCAACTCGTCAACGCGGGACTATGACAGTGTCTTCTTTACTGCGCCCGATGGCAGTGTCGAATTCTATGTATTCTCGCCGCAGTGGAACGGCACGCCTGGCGACATAGAAATCGATCCCCAAACCGAGTTGTTGGTTTCGAGGAACGTGGAGCAAAGGTCTGGCAAGAGCATTCGTAGAGTGACAGTCAGGGCCCGCGATGGCAGCTACTTGAGGTCGTTTGAAGATGCGGAAGATCTCACGACAAATACGCGCAAGGTCTTCGGAATAAGATACGCCAATACAGCCAGCTACAATCGCTATCGCGCGGCTTACCTGACCTTTAAGGCGTCGCTAACCCAGTTTGCTGACTGAATCACGCTCATGGGCCAAGGTTGCGGCGGGGGCGGGTTCTGCATTCGCCATTAGCTGAGGCTGAAGCTGAAATGCCTTTCAGGCTGGATGCGCCTAAAAAAGGGGGGTGATTCTCGTGCGCATTCCCACACTTACAACTGCCGTGCTGGTTTTGTTATCGATCAGCTCCCTGGCAGAAGGGCAGGTCCGGAATAACTATCGGAGCTATCACAACGTCAGGTTCGACTATTCGATCTCTTACCCGGCAAACATTCTGATTCCCCAGGGGGAGGCAGCAAACGGCGACGGCCAGAAGTTTTTATCGAGAGACGGCCGCACTGAGATGTTGGTCTATGGATCTCATAATTCACTGAATCAGAGTCTGCAGCAAGTCTATGAGGAAGAAACAAGCCGCACTTCAGAACACCCAAACCGAGTAATCACTTACCAGGTGCTGAGGCGGGATTGGTTTGCCCTCTCAGGAATCGAAGATGGCAGGATTTTCTATCAAAAGACGCTGCTGCGAAACGGAATTTTCAAGACTTTCCGGATTGAGTACGACGAGAATGATCAGCACTTCTTCAATGCAATTACGACGAAAATCGCCGGCTCGTTCAAAGGATAACTGGACTCATCAAAGCAGATCTATCAGAGGAGAATTGACATGAGACCGCTTCAATATCTAAAAATCCTGGCGACGTGTCTGGCGCTCGTCGTTTTCACAACCGTTGTTATAGCTCAAAGAGGAACCAGCATTGTGCGGCGCATCAGTTTTCCTCGTGGTCGCACAACGGCAGTGCTGCAAGGGACCATCAAGCGAGGTGTCAGTCACGACTATCTTTTGCGGGCGCGCGGCGGGCAGGGCATGACTGTTCATTTAGCCTCGAGCGGGGACGTGGGATTCGAGATTATCACTCCGTCAGGTCAGTATCTCTCGGCTTATACGCCAGACTGGACTGGCTATTTGCCGGAATCTGGCGACTACCGCATCAACGTGTTGCCGCCTACTGAAACCAATGCCCCAGCTCGCTACACCCTCGAGGTTACGATTCGTTAATCCGAGAATGAATCAACTTGATATCCCGTGCTGATTTATTGCCGCGACGGTCGCGCTTCCCGCGGGAGTCATAGCGCTATTCGAACGACACAGTTTGCTAAGTCAGTCTTACCTGGACCGCAGAATGCTCCAGGCCAAGTAAAGTCCCAACAGCAACGCGCACCCGAATCCGAAGGCAAATGCAGCCCAGGCCCATCGCTCCCAACCTGGCGGGTGATAGACGGACAGCAGAACCGCGAGGCCGTTGATAAAAGCTGCGGCGATAACCCCGAGGACGATGCGATTGGAGATTCTTTCGAAGCGGTCGACAAGCGGGTCGAGGCCATCGGGCTTCATACCTATTTGCAGGTTGCCGCCCTCCATCGCCGACATTATGCGCCTGATCTGTTGCGGCAACTCTACTCCCAACCGTGCCAGATCAATGCTCGCGCGGCCCAGGCGAGGGATCCAACGTGAAGGCAGGTATCGGCGGAGCACCAGCCGCTCAGTGTAGGGCTGCAATACCGTCGTTAGGTGAAACTCGGGATCGAGAATCGCACCCAAACCTTCTACCATGATCACTGTCTTAAGCAGCTGCGCCAGATTCGACGGTAGATGAAGATGGTGAGTACGCATGACTCCAAAAACGTCGCTAAGCAATAATCCAACCTTGAGGTCGCGCAGCGGGCGGCCCCAATAAAATGTCAATAGATGTTCCACGTCTCGTCGCAACAGCGGGCGATTCACCGGCTTTCGCGTTACACCCAGTTCGAGAAAAACGTCGACCAGCCGATCAGCGTCCTGATGGCTGATGTCTACAAGCAAATCTGCCAGCAGTTCCTGCGTGTGTTCATCCAGTTGACCAATCATGCCGAAGTCGATCAGGCCGATTCGTCCATCAGCTTCGATGAAAAAATTCCCCGGATGTGGATCGGCATGAAAAAACCCATCCTCACAAACCATCTTCAGTACGGCGCCTGTTGCGTATTCGGCCAGGGCGGGGCGGTCGATGCCTTGTTTGTCGAGACCTGCCAGATCATTGATCTTGTTTCCACGAATGCGCTCCAGGGTCAGCACTCGCGTGGTAGTGGTTTCCCAAAATATGCGCGGGATGTGAATCCCAGGGTCCTCCGCGAAGTTCGCAGCGAATCGCTCGGCGCTGTGCCCCTCCCGAATGTAATCGAGTTCGGATCGCAGAGTTTCAGCAAACTCTTGCGCTAGCCCGATCAAGTCATAACGGTCGGCAAACTCCCAATGGCGCGTGGCTGCGGCTGCCAGGCGTTGGAGTATCTGCAAGTCCTCCTCAACCTGTTCAACGACTCCTGGTCTGCGTACCTTGACGACGACATCAGTTCCGTCCGGCAGCGTTGCGGCATGTGCCTGCCCAATCGACGCCGCAGCCAAGGGCTCAGGGTCAAAAGAAGCAAACAGATTCTTGAGCGGCTGGCCCAGCTCTGCGACGAGCGTCTGCTGTATAGCTTCAGATGCAACGGGCGGAGCGGCGTCTTGTAGCTTTATCAGCTCAGCGAGATAATCCGGTGGCAGGAGATCGGCACGCGTTGACAGGATTTGGCCCAACTTAATGAATGTCGTGCCCATCTCTTCTAATGCCATGCGCAGATGTTCAGGTTGAGTGAACGCTGCATGGTTATTAGCATGGCCGAACAGTTTTTGAGTGACGGCAAATCGCTCAAGGCCAACGGCGCCGGCTAAGTAGTCGAGGCCATGTCGAGCCAAAACTCCGGAAAGCTGCCGCGAGCGATCGAGATGCAATTCCTTTCGCAAGTTGATGATGCTCATCTGTTAAGAAGCAACCTCGCCATCGATAGACCAATGAAAACGCCCACGTGCTGAGCGCATTTGCGGCTGCTCAACACGTGGGGCTCGGCGCCATTCTTGTTAACTCTTCACCGCAGTTTATGCAGCCGCCTTCGCTTTGGCGGTCTCTTCGGCGGCTTTGATCTCAAGTCGGCGCGTGTGGGGTTCACGCTTTGGTGCTTGCATCGTTATTTCGAGCACTCCGTCAGTGAATTTCGCCGTGGCCGTCTCCGTCTTGGCGCCTTCCGGTAGCGGTATCTGGCGATAAAAGGTGCCGTAGCTACGCTCGCTGTGATAGTAGCCCTCGCGCTTCTCCTCTTTCTCCTCTTTTCGCTCTCCGGAAATCGCCAGCATTTCATCAGTCAAGTCTACCTTGACGTCATCTTTGTTTAGCCCGGGTAGGTCGGCACGTACTATCAACTCACCGTTGCGCTGAAGCACCTCAACCTCCGGCATCCATCCGACCTGGTCGAATTCGCTTTTGAAGAAATTCGGGAAACGAAAAGTGTCGAAGTCTTCAAACATCCTCTCCATGTTCTCGGCAAAACGGCGCACAAAGCCGAAAGGCGACGCTGTCATCGGCTGCACTTTCCGGCTCGATTGCAATTCCGTTGATTGCCCTTCTTTTTTCTGTATTTCGCTCGTGTCTTTCATGACTATCTTTCCTCCTTCGCGCGGATCTACGCCGCGCATTCAAATGCTTTAATGCGCTGCTAATTAAGCAGATCGCCCTAAGGACTTAGGCCCAGCTCTCGAGCAGCCTCACGCCATTTTAGAAATAGGGATCTACGCGCAAATGATCTCGGACGGCGCACACGCCTGGCGCATGGCTGATCGAGCCGAGCACTGCTCGCTTTTCCTGCCATGAGTGAACGCGACCAAAGAGGTCGACAGCGCCGTCATTGACCTCAATGCGCAGCCGTTCAGCCTCGCGATCGGCGCGTCGCTCGAGCGCGTATTCTATTTCCTCGCGCAGTTCCGTCGGGTCAACTGTCTTAGGGGCCACGGTGATTTCATTAGTCACGCCTATAACGCCCCCAAGGCGCAATACTGTGCGCTCGGCATCCTCGCGCTGGTGCCAGAAATCCACATCTCCTTCGAGAGTCACCCAGCCGTCCGATACCGTTGACTTAATACGCTCATCAGGAACCAACGCGTCCCATTCGAGAATGTGGCGCATCGCACGTGCGATGTCGGCGTCACTTCTTAAGAAGACTCCGTCTGGTCTGACTTCAACATCGTTGGCGACGTCCAATACACCGCTGATTCGATGGGCCGCTTCCTGCGTCGCTAATTTTTTCGCATAGCTGGAAACGACGCCTGTGAGCGTTACAACGCCCTCTGTTACTTCGACCCCAATCTGCGACCAGCCGATTCGCGAATCCCATTTCAGCTCGCGCAGTACTTGTTGTTTGATCTCGTTGTCGGTTTTCTTTCTTTGCATTTTGTATCTCCTCGGGAACCTCACTCTTCAAGACATATTCCAACCTCATCCGCTGCGGGGGCTGAAATGAGCCACGAGCAGCGCTGGAACACCGTCTTTGTTCCTAAGGATAGGCAATGAACGTGCCGACTCACTCGTCAAAGAAAATGCTCTGTGTTTGTGCAATTCGCGGAAAATGTGAGTGATCTATCTTGTGTAAAAATCCTTCTGAGGTGGGGCGAAACTCGCTGCGAGTTATTTCACGTGAGATATCTGCTCCACCAATTCCGCTCGTCAGTCTTCCAATACTTACAGCGTTTCCGGATAAAAAGCGAAAAGGCGCAACAGTTTTTGGACTGTCGCGCCTAATCTTATGTGGTTACTGTCCTCACCCCAGCAACCACGTGGATGGAAGGATTCACCAACCATCTAGTTGGGGATACTATATCGCGCAATTCTCAGATTGGCAACAGGCAAGAGTGGCAAAAAACGAAGTGGGGGCAGAAAAGTGCAGATCCCAAAAGAGCAGGTTGGATAATGAGCTCGGTTCCGCGGATTCAGTGTCCTTAGAAATCGAATTTTGGCTTCCTACCATCGATTTTTCGATAGGAGCCGGTGGCGGTGACGTTGGCGCCAAATCCACAATCGCCAACTTCATCGCTCTGTATGATTCGAACGCTGGTAGAAAGGAATTCCATTCTTAGTTTGCAACTGTCTGCCTGGTAGATCGCCACTCCCTTTTCCGACCTTACCACTCCCTGAAGCGTCCCGTTATGTACGTTTTCGGGGTTGTAATGACTTACCCACAACGCCAGTAGATCAAACTTTATTTCCCCGTCAGGAAGTTGTTGCACGTTCAGCCGATTGCGAAATTCCTCGCGACGCATGACGTAGTGTCCCGTTAGATTTGCGCGTGGCTTTGCTTTTGTTGCTGACGGCGTTTGTCCACTGACAACGGACGACACGAAGAGCAACAACAGCAGTGTAGGCAATCTAAGTTTTGCTTGCTGCATGCGAATTAGACTGTCTAATGGACTCAGGAACCTGAGAGCGCCAGGAGTTCCAGCGCATGTCCGTCGGGATCGTCAAAATATACTGAAACCGAATTCATCCACTGATGGTACACGAGTTCGGAAACCGAAACGCCCTTCTCTTTCAACATCGTCGCGGCTTGCTCAATGTCCGCCTCGCGCACCGTGAAGGCGAAATGCTGCGTAGGCCATTCTCCCTTGTCCTCCTGCAACACAACCATTCCCGCGTCGCCGCCCACATACAGGAAGAGCCAGTTTCTGCGGTCATCGCGCAGCCCTTCTCTTAATCCGAGCACGTCCTTGTAAAAAGTTTCAGCTCGCGCGAGGTCTTTCACGCGGATAGCGATTTCATACAGGCCCTTAATCGGTAACATGGCAACAATACTCCAACAAGGTCGGGTTCCTATGTCGCGAGTTTACTCGGGCGTCCAGCGCGCGCACAAGAGTTTTAGCTCGTAAACAGACGGAAGACATTTTCTCCCGCGAGGCCGAATGAAAGCATTGAGCCAGGAGCGGTGGGACCTGTAAACCTTTCGCGAAACTTGCCGTTTGCCACAACCTTTACCCGCTCAAAGGCATCGGAGAACTGCCGCTTGCCTCTCCCGCTTGCAAAAGCAATCGACTCTTGTAAAACTCGTCGTTGAAATGTTGGCCGGAGAATCATTATGAAAACTTGTATGCGCACCTTCTGCTTCCTTGCTCTCGTCCTTGCTTTATCTGTTCCAGCCATCGCTGACACTATTCGACTAAAGGACGGAAGTGTTATTCGTGGCCAGGTAATTGGTTTCAAGGATCAGCAGTTCACAGTGCTCATTGGCTCTGGGGCTCAGGGCCGCCGTAGCCGAACTCTCATTTACATGGAGGACGTGGAGTCGATCGAGTTTGACTCAGCAACGACCGCCGCAGCGTCCGCGCTGGCGAATGATGATGCGCCTGCTTCCAGTTCGACGACACCGCCAAGAACAAACCCAGAGCCTGACAACAGCCGGACCACCGCCCGGACAAATCCGCAGTCAGCCCCTGGGACTTCCCCAACATTTTTCACTATCAAGGTGGCCGTTCGCGCCGATAACGCAAACAACGGATGGACAAACAGCGGGCTGGTTGTTCGCAAGGGCCAGCGGCTGCGAATCAGCTCCACTGGCCGCGTGTCGCTTGGGGGCGGCCGTTTCTCGACTCCCGCTGGCCTGCCCGGATCGCCGGACAACGATAAGCTGATGCGCAACGAAGCCACGGGCGCTTTAATCGCGGTTATTGGCGACGATAATGACGATTTTCTTTTGATCGGAACCAGGCGGGATTTTGTGGCCCAGCGGGACGGCGTGTTATTCCTTGGGGTTAACGAGGGTAATCTCAGCGACAACGCCGGAACCTACGATGTCGTTATCGAGGCGGAGGCAGGCGGCAGCGGGCCGCGCTAGTTACAGGGGCGCCGGGCAAACTTCGTTTTGTCTTTCGGCATCACACTGAAGCCGCCCCGTAGAGTGTGAAAGCGCGGACTGGAAATATCGAAATCCTTCCTCCCGTTTTTACGTTTTCTAGCAACAGGTGATTTCAATGAAACTCTCCAAGTTCGCGCGTGCGCTCGTTTCCTTAGTAGTCGTATCAACTTTGCTCGCCAGCCTTGGCTTCAGCTTCGCGCTGGGACAGTCACGCCGTCAGCCGCCCACCACGAATGAGAAGAAAAACAAGCGACCGCCTGAACCAGGACAGCAAGGAGAGAAACCGGAGGAGCCGCTGCCTCCGGATCTGACCGGCAAACCGCAGGAGGCTGAGAAGGTCACGGTCACCACTCAGATCGTCAATGTGGACGCTGTCGTTTATCACAAGAAAAGCGGCCAGATTGTTACCGGGTTGAAAAAAGAGAATTTCGCGATCTTCGCCGACGGCGCCCCACAGGTCATCACCAATTTCTCAACTCCTGAAGCTCCGATCACGGTTGCGATGGTTGTCGAATACAGCAAATGGTCCGAAGTGTTTGGCTACTATGGCGCCGGTGGTTTCGATCCGGGAACTTACGAAGTGATTCGACCGGTCGCGATGTTTTTGTCCCAGTTTGTCAAACCTCCTGACGACTATGTTTCCGTAGTGGCCTTCGACATGCGTCCGACAACGCTTACCGATTTCACAAACGACCCTACTCGGATTAGCCAGGTAATTAGTTTACTGCTGCGAAATTCTCCTGCCTTTCGCGAAACCAACCTTTTCGATGCACTCAAATTCACGCTGGTAGGCGGGCGCGGCGATTCGGTCGTGCTCGAGAACTCCAAAGATGAGAAATCTGAGTTCGCGGGGTTGGTAAGCGTGCAGGGCCGACGTCGCGCCATCATCCTGGTGGCCTCCGGCATCGATACCTTCAGCAAGATTAACTACGGAGACGCGCGCAAGGTGACGCAGAATGCCGGCATTCCAATCTACATAATCGGGACTGCTGAACTATTCTATAAAAAGTATGAGGGCCAGCTTGAGGCCACCGACAGTTTGACGGGAATGCCTGGACGAATGACCTTTCTCCAGGCGAAGAACACGCTGAAAACATTTGCCAGCGAAACCGGCGGCGCTTATTACCCGGTTACGTTCCCCGGTGAACTTCCCAAAGTTCTCGGTTCGATCAATGCGCTTTTGCGCAGCCAATACAGCCTCGCGTTTAACCCTGGTGATGTGCGCGACGGCAAGCAACACAAAATCAAAGTAAGCGTCGACATAAATGGCGACGGAGTTTACGACGACAAGGAGTACGTTATTCAGGCGCGACAGTTTTACAACGCGCCGAAGCCGGACGGGACCGCTAAGCAGTAGGCAGAAAGCAGAAGGCAGTCGGCAGAAGGCGGCAAACCAGAGCGTTCGCCGCCTTTTTTGTGTCTTCCTTGAAGGTGATACGCTTTGAGCGTGCATAGGACAGATGTCGTAGTGATTGGCGGCGGAGCAGCAGGTCTCTTCTGCGCGATTGAGGCTGGAAAGCGCGGGCGCAAGGTCGTTGTGCTCGAACATGCCGAGCGCATTGGAAAAAAGATTGCCATCTCGGGAGGCGGGCGATGCAATTTCACAAACCTGTACTCGAGCGCGGACAACTTCATTTCTGACAACCCCCACTTCTGTAAGTCTGCTCTAGCCCGCTACACACCCGCCGATTTCATCTCACTTGTAGAGAAGCATGGCATTGCTTATCACGAGAAGACGCTCGGCCAACTTTTCTGCGATGGTAGTTCACGCCATATCATTGAAATGCTGTTAACGGAAGCGAGCGAAGCCGGTGTGGAAATCCGTTGCGGCTCACAGGTGGGCAAGGTTGCGAAGCAAGCATCTTTTGAAGTTGAAACTAATGACGGACCAATTGTTGCGCAATCACTGGTCGTGGCCACGGGTGGACTGTCGATCCCGCCCCTCGGCGCGACCGACTTCGGCTACCGTCTGGCTCATCAGTTTGGTCTCACAATCGTAGAGCCTCGGGCCGCGCTGGTACCCTTCACTCTGGCGCGCGAGACGCTACGCGAACTGGCGTCATTGAGTGGAATTTCAATTGACGCTGTAGTGAGTTGTCAGGGCAGGCAGTTTCGCGAAAACGTCCTGATCACGCATCGCGGTCTAAGCGGGCCGGCGATCCTACAAATTTCTTCCTACTGGCGTCCCGGCCTCAGCATCACAATCAATCTGTTGCCGGACCACGATGCGCTGGCACTACTGCGCGAACAGGAAAACAAGGAGATCACGCTGGC
>JBGPYG010000047.1:0-14446 GCA_041493085.1 Pyrinomonadaceae bacterium
CCAACGCTTCGAAACGATGTCGGCCAGCACGAGGGCAATGAACGGGGAGAGATCCCAGATTGCGAAAAGAACTAGCAGGACACGGGAAGGGTTACGATGACCTACCCAGAGCATCAAGCCGACCGAGCCCAAGGCCCCAGCCACCACCGCGATTAGGGCCACTGCGCGCAGGACGCCAAGGAACCCACCATCGGGCCTTCCCGGGCTCGCTCTAGAGGTTGACTCACCGGGACCATTAATGCTCATTGATCTCTCCTGGTGCCTAACGTCTAAGCTCAGCCGGCCTGAAAAACGCCTCTACGAACAAGCTGAGAGAAAAGTGTCAAGCAGTGACAGATAGACGCTGCGTTTTTCAGGCTCGGCTGCAGCGTGTTGTTAGGTTGCGCTTTGTTTTCGATTCCGAATTTCATTAATCACGTCAATTGGATAGCGCAATATTTTGTTTGCCGCGTCGCGCTTTTAGTCCAACAGTTCGATTGAATCGCTTTTCGTCAATATTCCTTCGACTAAAACGGCGCAATAAACACCGGCAAAGGCAGCGTGTGCTTGGGCGACTTTGCGTAAAACTTCCGGGTTGTGTTCGCCGGTGTCAGGGTCGAGCGAAATCATCTTACAGCGCGGGTCGCGTTCCAGAACCATAATCACCGCGCTCGAACCGATACGCAGTTTGCGACCGACCAACTCATCCTCGGCAAAGCCGTAATCCGATGCGAGATTAAGATAGACGTTTGCCCGAAAGCGTCGTTTATCAATCGGAATGCCCAACTCCGCTTCGACCTGTCGGACGGTTTGCAGGCTAATCAACGAAACCGGGCGACAGTCGGTCAGCGCGCGGTCTGAATGCACGAGCGTGAGGTGATTTTCACCGCGCAATCCTTCACCGAGCATTTCTATCAACGCCGGGTCATCAACAGCGACGACCGCACCTGACGGCGTAACGACATCCAAAATTAGGTCGTTCGGTTCGGCGTTTGCCGCAGTGACACCGGGTGCGATGTTCATCGCTTCGGTCAAATTCGGCGGTTTCGCCGCTCTTTCAGCGTAACGAAACTGTGGACCATAGCGCAGCATTTGCTGGTGTACCGTTGCGTTCAGATAAGGAAATCCTTTGCGTGCGGATGAATTCTTGAAGGCGAAGCATCGGTCGCCGTAAAAGCCGGAAAATCCCATAAAAGCTTCGGTCATCGCTTCGCCGCTCATACTTTTAATCGGGTAACGCCATAAACTTTCGACAGTTCCAATAGTTGTCACATCAACGTCTCCTTTTATTCTTTCCGCACCTTACACGAAGCAACCTACATATTATCCCGCTGGAGCTTGATAATAACGTCCCAGTGACATTATCTTCCCGTCGCTCGATAATACCGCCAGTTCTTCGGTGCCTTAGTCACCGCTTTTCACGACATCCGTCACCCTCTTCTCGTTCATGCCTGTCCTACCACGCGGCTTTGCACAAAAAGTAGAGGAACCAGCTGGCGGCCGTATCAGAACCGGGAGCGGTAGCGACCGGCCCGAAGCTCAACCCGAAGAATAGCGCGGATACTTGAGGCACTGACCACGACCAGTTATTCGCCACCTAAACTTAGTAATCTCAAGTTGAATTCAGGGCCGGTCGCTACCACCACCCCAGCGCGGCTGCCGCGCCGGGGACCCCGGTCCGCTCCCGGTTCTGATACCGGGTGATTGAAGCACTTCTTGTGCAAAGCTCTACCACGCTACCGCATAACGTCCACGCCGCGGGTCGGCGCCGGCGGAGGAGACTCCCGTTTGCGGGTTGTAGATGATCACGGCTGGTGAAGACAGCGTGCCCCAGGCGGACTGCACATTTATTTTGTGGCCGCGCGCTTTCAAATCCGCGATCGTCTTTTCCGGAATGCGCGATTCGAGATTCAAGGAGCCGGGCAGGAATTCATGATCATCAAAGGAGCTGACGTAGTGTTGCGTATCAAAGCGCGCGGCTTCAACAGCCTCCTGCGGATTCATGCCAAACTCGATGATGTTTAGTAAAACCTGGAGCAGCGCCTGATCCTGATTGTCGCCGCCGGGCGTGCTCAAGACCATGAATGGTTTGCCGCTTTTCAAAACCAGCGTGGGCGTGAGCGTGATGCGCGGGCGCTTGCCCGGCGCGACGACGTTTGGACTCTTTGGATCCGTTAATGCCGACTGCAAACGCTGCCCCATCAACACGCCCGTATCCCCGGCAACCACCGCCGGCAACCAGGCGCCGCTGGGAGTAGCGCTGAAAAGATTTCCGTCTTTGTCGATTACGTTGACGCAGGTTGTATCGTTGGCGCGTTCAATTGCGGGGACGGTCGATGCGCGGCCAATCCGCTCGGTGACGCTGGCCAGCACAGCCTTCATGTTCAGCGGATCGCCGGGTTGTTGCGCCAAAGAAGCGCGCTCTTTTTCGATCAGGGACCGTCGCAGAGTCGCATAATCTTTCGACAGCAATTCCGTCATCGGAATCTTTACGAAATCCGGATCGCCGTAATAACGATCGCGATCGGCGAGCGCCAGCTTGAGCGATTCGGTAAGCGTATGGATGTAGTCAGCCGAGTTGTGGCCCATCGCCTTGAGGTCATAGCCATCCAGCAGGTTCAGGGTTTCGACCATGGCCGGACCCTGCGTCCAGAAGCCGGCCTTATAGATCTCATAACCGTGATAGTTCGCCATCACCGGCGAACCGACCCGCGCATGAAAACGCGCCATGTCTGCCCTTGCGAGCAAGCCACCATGTGTTTGCATGTAATCGCCGATGCGCTTAGCAACGGGGCCTCTGTAGAAATAGTCGCGCGCGAAGATCAATCCTGCATGGCGTCCCTTCATCGCGCCGCGCTTCTCGGCCAAAACGATCTCGCGCAACGTGCGCGCGAGATCGGCTTGCACAAAGATGTCACCAACCTGCGGCACTTCGCCGTTAGGTAGAAAGATGCGTTTGGCATCGGGCCATTGCGAAAAGATCGGTGCGCGCGTCTGGATGTATTGCACGCGTAACTCGTCGATGGGGAAACCGTCCGCCAGTTCGATTGCCGGCTGCATGACCTCGGCGAGTGATTTAGTGCCAAACTGATCGAGCGCGGTGACGCACGCATCGAGCACTGCCGGAACGGTGGCGGCGAGTGGACCGGTGGAGGGAATCAAACCGGACTTCGCTCCCGCCATCGTGGCCATCTCCGCGCCGCCGGCTGGCGCTTTGGCGGAATCTGGCGCGGTGCCGTGGGGTGTTGTCGTCGATCGGTTGGCGAAAAACTCACGCGTCGCCTTCATCGGCGCCTGGCCCATGCCTTCTACGACGGCCACGTTGCTGCCCTTGAGCTTGATCAGGATTGGCACTTCGCCACCAAAAGAGAAGTGGGAAAACTCGATGACCGAGGCAGCGAGTATTGTCGCTACTCCCGCGTCCACCGCATTGCCACCGTGTTCCAGCATTCTTAAGCCAGCCTCGACTGACAATGGATGACCGCCGGCGACCACGCCGCGCTTGCCGCGAACGACAGGGCGAAACGTCTGCGCGCGCGATGTTGGTTGAGGAATCGAGACGAGCAACAAGGATAGAGCGATGATGACAATGAATGAGCGGCGCATGGCGGATTTTGCCTTTCAGGTTGTGATGGCTTGCGCGCAAATTGTGATCCCGTTTTGATTCCGAGTCAACGTCTTGCTGGGACCGCGGGCGTCTCGCCCGCTTTCCTGGAATGCCACTCCGTCTGACTTGAGAGATACATCTTACCCGAGTGGAGGCGTTGCTTGATGCGGGCGAGACGCCCGCGCTCCCAGTAATTTGTTGACTAGTTCCTGCAACGCGGTTAAGAATTCAAGCGCTTCTCTAAAACCGCTTAACTAGTGAGGGACCCATGGTTCGAATTGTCTCGTCGCGTTGTTTTCCGTTCGCATATCTCCGCGCAGGTTTATTTATCCTTCTGATCGCGAGCGCGCCAGTCGTTGCGCAGAGCCAGTTGAATTCGAACCTGCTCTCGGAATTTAACTGGCGCCTGGTGGGCCCGTCGAGTCCGGCGGGTCGTGTCTGGCAGGTGCTTGGCGATGAGAATGACCCGAAGACTTTTTATGTTTGCACCGCTGGCGGAGGTCTATGGAAAAGCACTGACAACGGCACGACCTTGGTTCCAATCTTCGACAATCAAACGTCTGCTTCGACTGGCGCAGTTGCCATCGCCAAATCGAATTCGAATCTGGTTTGGGTGGGAACAGGCGAACCTGCAAACACGCGCGCAAACTCCTGGGGTGATGGTGTCTATAAGTCGATTGACGCGGGCAAGACGTGGGCGCACATGGGGCTTGGGGATAGCCGGCAGATTAGCGCCATCGTGATTCACCCCACAAAGCCCGATACAGTTTACGTCGCCGCGATGGGTTACGAATGGGGCCGCAACAACGAGCGCGGAATCTTCAAGACCACGGATGGTGGCAAGAGTTGGAGCAAGATCCTCTTCATTAACGACACGACTGGCTTCATCGACCTGCAAGCAGATCCCAAGAATCCTGACGTACTTTACGCCGCGGCCTGGCAACGCTTCCGTTTCGGTGGTGGCGACATGGCTGAGTCAGGGCCTGAGAGTGGTCTCTACAAAACGACCGATGGCGGAAAGAAGTGGACGAGGCTCACGAACGGTTTGCCCAAAGAGGAGATGAGCAAGCTTACGGTCGCGGTCGCGCACAATAATTCGAAGATTGTCTACGCGGCGATCCTCACCGGCGAGCCAGCGCCCGGCGGCAAGAGAACCATCGATACTGGCGGCGTGTTTCGTTCCGCCGACGGCGGCAAGAGCTGGCAGCGCATGAACCCCACCATGACGAGCTATTACTACGACCGCATCAATGTCGATCCGGGCGATGACAACCGCATCTGGATGCCCGTGTTCGATCTGATGGTTTCCACGGACGGCGGCAAGACGCTCGTAAAGTCAAACATCAAAAACGTGCACAACGACGAACACAGCATCTGGATCGATCCACGAGATCCCGAGCACCTGATACTGGGTGGCGATGGCGGAATAAATATTTCCTACAATCGCGGCGCCACCTGGCAACAGGCTGTCTTGCCGATTGGGCAGTTTTACGAGGTGGCTGTGGACAATCAGGATCCTTACTACGTCTACGGCGGCATGCAGGACACCGGTCATTGGCTCGGCCCTAACCAAACGTACGACAACGAGGGGATAACCAACCACGACTGGATCAAGCTGCGCTTCAATGGCGACGGCATGTCGATCCATGCGGACGAAGAAGATCCAAACGTCATCTACATGGTGCAGGAGTTTGGCAACTTCTCGCGGCTCGACCTGCACACTTGGGACCGCAAAGAGCTTTTGCCGGACGCGGCTGAAGCAAAGAAGCGCGGGCTGCATCCGTTTCGTTACGACTGGACGCCGCCGATGATCATTTCGCAACACGACCCGGAAGTGCTTTATCTGGGCAGCAATTATCTGTTTAAGTTTACGAAGCGAGGCGAGAAGTGGGATGTCGTCAGTCCCGATCTCACGGCGCAACAAGACCAGGAGTTGAAGGGCAGCAAAAAAGACTACACCGGCTATCACAGTTATGGGGCGCTGTTCTCGATTGCGGAATCACCACTCGACGCCAAAGTGATCTGGACGGGCGCAGACGATGGACCGATTTACGTTACACGCAACGGTGGTTCTTCGTGGACAAGTGTCACGGAAAACTTCCCGCCCGGCGCGCCGACCTCTGCGGTAGTTGGAGAAATCGAAGCGTCGCGTTTCGACAAGGGCACTGCCTACGTGGCCTACGACGCCCACACGCGCGAAGACCACAAGCCTTATCTCTACGCCACCAACGATTACGGCAAGATGTGGCTCGACATCACCGGCGATCTGCCGCACGGCGGATCGAGTTATGTGATCCGCGAAGATCCAGTCAACCCTGACCTGCTGTTTGCGGGCACGGAGTTTGGTGTGTATCTGACGCTTGATCGAGGACGGCATTGGGTGCAGCTAAAAAATAATCTGCCGACGGTTGGCGTGCGCGCGATGGCGATCCAGGCAAGGGAACACGATCTTGTTGTCGGAACATTTGGACGCGCCATCTGGATTACCGACATCGCGCCCTTTGAACAGATGAGCGCGCGTGTGCTCGAACAACCCACCCACCTCTTCGAAATCAAGCCGGGGACGCTCTTTAAGACTCGCTACACCTACGGAGCAACGATCGAAGAGTTGAATGGCGACATGTTTTTCCGGGCCGAGAATCCGCCCTACGGAACTACCATCACTTACTACTTGCGCAAAAACGCGGGCGCTGACGTTACGCTTACTATCAAGGACAAGCGCGGTGACACAGTTCGTTCGCTCAAGGGTCCAGGCGCGGCGGGCTTGCATCGTGTTGTTTGGGACCTCAAACGGCAGGACAAGGTAACTGATGAAGAAGCGACTCGCGCGAAAGTTGAAACGCTTTCCGAACGTGACGCGCTCGCCTGGGTCCAGCCTGGAGACTATACAGTCACGCTTGATTTCGGCTCCGGCTCGCTAAGGACGGAAGTAAGTGTGCGGAAGGAACGACAGGGCGTAAAGCGAGCGGATGTTAGAAAGTAGTAGCTGGACTGGTGTGGTTGTGGTCAATTACCAATTTCAGATCTGACATTGAGATCTCAAAAAGAACATGGGCGCCGACCTCCCCCAAGACCGGCGCCCCTGCCTTTATCTCAGTTCTCCCACGGAGAATTAACGATGCGGGATATTAGTCCCTCTCTTTTCGCCGGTGGTTGCAGTAATCTTGCAAACACTTCACGACGGCGTAACAAAACTATTCGCGAAACCCTTCGCCACTGAAAGCTCGTATCATCTTTGCGGACCTTCGTTCGGAAGCAAAACTGAAATCCAAGTCTAAAAACACTAGCTTAACTGGAGAAAAACCCCTTATGCCCGAGCGTCGCATCGCGCCCTACGGTTCGTGGAAGTCGCCAATAACCTCTGCCTTAATTGTAAGCGGCTCTGTAGGATTGTCGCAGCCTCTGATTGCTGGACCGGATATTTACTGGATTGAGATGCGCCCTACCGAAGGCGGCCGCAGCGTGATTGTGAAACGCGATGCGCTTGGACTTGTCACCGACGTAACGCCGCCGCCCTTTAACGCGCGAACTCGCGTGCATGAGTATGGCGGTGGCGATTATGCGGTGCGCGAGGGCGCAGTTTACTTTTCTAACTTTTCTGACCAGCGACTCTATGTCCGGAGAGGGGAATCGCCACCGGAGGCGCTTACATCCGCGGCCGATGTCCGTTACGCGGAGGCGATTTTTGACAAGACGCGCGGGCGCTTAATTTGTGTGCGGGAAGACCACACGGTCGTCGGCCGGGAAGCAGTAAACACTCTGGCGAGTGTCAGGCTCGAGGGCAGTGAAACTCCGGGTGAGGTGTTGGTAGCGGGAAATGATTTCTATTCGTCGCCACGGCTAAGCCCCGATGGCTCCAGGCTGGCATGGCTCACCTGGAACCATCCCAACATGCCCTGGGATGGCTGCGAACTTTGGACTGGCCAGTTCGGCGACGACGGAGTATTGGCAACGAGCACACGCGTTGCCGGCGGCAGCAATGAATCGATATTTCAGCCGGAATGGTCTCCCGATGGCGTGCTTTATTTTGTTTCCGATCGCGGCGGTTGGTGGAACCTTCACCGAGTCGCTGCTGACGAAACGATTGAGCCACTCTGCGAAATGCAAGCTGAGTTTGGCATGCCACAATGGGGATTCGGGATGTCGACTTATGCTTTCGAATCGGCGGAGAGAATTGTATGCGCTTACATTGAACACGGTGTTTCGCGTCTGGCGCTCGTCGATACGCGAACGAAAAAGTTTACACCAGTAGATTCTCCATATACGGACCTAAGGTTTGTGCGGGCCTCGCCAGGATGCGCAGTGATGCGCGCAGGATCGCCCACTGAAGCAGCGTCGATTGTAAAACTTGATTTGGAAACGAGAACTTTCGAAATACTTCGCCGTTCCAACAGTCTCGAGATTGATTCAGCGTATCTCTCGTCACCACGCGCGGTCGAGTTTCCTACCGAAGACGGCCTGACGGCTTTCGGCTTTTTCTATTCGCCAACGAATCGCGATTACAGCGGACCCGAGGGCGAGCAGCCACCGCTGTTGGTTGAAAGCCACGGCGGCCCAACGGCCGCGGCGACAACAGCTTTGAGTCTCGGCATTCAATATTGGACGAGCCGCGGCATAGCCGTGCTGGACGTCAACTATGGCGGCAGCACCGGGTATGGGCGAGCCTATCGGGAAAGGTTAAAGGACAAGTGGGGCATCGTTGATGTTGACGATTGTGCAAACGGAGCGCGCTATCTGGTTGGACAAGGCCAAGTGGATGGAGATCGCCTGCTAATCACCGGCGGGAGCGCCGGCGGGTACACCACGCTTTGCGCGCTGACTTTTCGCGATACGTTCAATGCCGGCGCTAGCCACTATGGTGTCAGCGACGCCGAAGCGTTGGCGAAAGAGACACACAAATTTGAATCGCGCTATCTCGACGGGCTCATGGGGCCATACCCTGAGCGACGCGACATATATTTTGAACGCTCGCCGATCAACTTCACTGAACGCTTGTCATCTCCGGTGATTTTCTTTCAGGGGCTGGAGGACAAAGTGGTGCCGCCGAATCAGGCAGAGATGATGGTTGACGCGTTGCGAGCGAAAGGGATTCCCGTTGCGTATTTGCCGTTCGAGGGCGAGCAGCATGGGTTTCGCCAGGCAAAGAACATCAAACGCGCTCTGGATGCCGAACTCTACTTTTATTCCCGCGTGTTTGGATTTGAACTCGCAGAGCCGGTGGAGCCGGTGGAGATTGATAATCTCGAGATATGGCATTGCGAGCGAGGTGCGACGAACTAAGCCACAGACAAACACGGCTTGCACAAAGCTGTAATGTCAATCATTTCTTATCCGCGTTCATCTGTGGCTGGTCTGCTTGATTGTTGTATGATTAGCAAATGCAACTAGCGCTCATAAAATCTTTAATGGCAACTCTCCTGATCTGTTTATCCTCGGGAGACGGGAAGAACAAGGGATTCGTCGCTTGTTTACCCGCCGGCGTAACGCTGGAAGAAGTTGTCTCGGCCCCTCAGTTGAAATCCACTACCGTGACCGGTTCCAAGCGAGTAACCATCAGAGAAGCGCTCTCACGACTTAAGGCCCACTGTAAGAAAGGCAAACTAATTGCCGGCAGCGGGCGGGAGATTCGTTTCTACCGGTTAGTTGGCTGCTGGGGCAATCCTCCTGAAGACTATCAAGAGCAACTTGCGCGACAAGACCAGGAGCTTCAGCGGCTGAAGAAGAAGTACACGGTTGTGGAGATACCCTGCGCCCAGGGCGATCCACGGCAGATTCAGTGAAAGCGCATAGCCTCAGTAACTCCGAAGAAACCATGACCGGCAGTCTTACTGTACGGGTACGTCCGCGGCTGTCGCCGGCCCGCCACCGTGATCGCCCCCTCGCAAATCGCCGGTCTCATCGATGAAGTAAGAGAGCGTTCCGGTTACGCCGTATTCAATCGGCACCATAGTCGCTTCAAACTTGTTTCCGGAGACCGTCACTTCAATTCTATAACCATATTTCTGGATTGCTTCTTTGCTGATCAGGCTTGCCGAAACTAATTCATCAAGCGTTCCGTAACGACCATTGCCTTCGGTTGCCTGATATGTCGCCTCGGCGCTGTGCACTGTCCGCAGTAAACTCTTAGCAGCTGCCTCGTTAGCCCGAAGCGGTGACGCATCAACTTCAACAAGGCCCGAGCCAATCATCCACAGCAGAAGGTTCCTGGGAATATGCAGCTCGTGTAATGGCCCTGAGCCGTCGTTTGAAAGCGCATAGGTTGTGGGCTCGATCAACGGACTAAGCCGAGACATGAAATCGTTCATCTTGGCGTTGATCGGTCCGCTCATGCCGCGGCCAAACGGGTTGTAGGTCTCCATCAACTCGGGAGCCACATAAACCTGACCGAGCACCTGTCGCGGTTGCCAGCGTGTAAAGTTTCTGAAATGGCTATCGGAGGAAAGCGTCTGATGATTTAAATAGGAATCGACGACGTGGCGCGTGGCGGCGGCATCAGGCGATACGATCAGGAAGTCGCCAACAAAGGCGTAAGCGAAAACATTTCCGTAAGAAGTAATTTCAGTGCCGTCGCGCTTCTCAGTTTGAGCAAGGAGGTTCGCCCCTTTGAACCCAAACGACTCGATAATCTTTGGTAGTAGTCGCGCCACCGCTTCTCTGTCCTTCACCGAGATCGCGATGACTGGATTGGGTTCCGCCGCTCGCGCTTTATTCCGCTCGGCATTCTCCGGAATCTGGTTTTCTTCACTCGGATTGGGCGGGGTCGCTTTCGACTCTTTTGGGGCTACCTTTGGCAGCGCCAGAGCCAACTCATTTCCGAGAAGAGGCAGTAAGTCGTCTTTTATCTTCAGGCCCAGCTTTTTTTCATAGATGGCAAAGGGCGATTCAGGCGGTGGACTGTCTTTGACGGGTAGGGCTGCGTATTTTCTGGCCATCTCCTCCGCATGGGCAATCGATTTCAACATCCCGTCGTAAACTTGCGGGTAGTCGAGCGAAACGCTTACGAATAGATCAGTGTCAGCGGGAAATATGTTGGGAGACTCCGGTACGAGCGCTGGACCAGAAACGAATTGAGGAACAAAGGGAATTGGGTTGGGTTTGTTTGCGACGCCGTTGACTACCAAGGTGCGGAGAACATAGGCATCGCCTTCAAAAGCCAACGCGGCACTGACGGCCTCCGGCCATTTGCTTTCGCCGCCAAAAAACGCGCCGTAAAGGGAGAACATCATCGGACTGACTTCGTCGGTGCCAGGCGGGGTGCTCGAGAGTGTGGCGTTGGTAGAGACTTGTGGATCAGACATAGCTCCCACCGGTGTCGGCTGCGAATCGATGGATGGCTCCGGCGCAGGCGGCGGTGGATCTGCCACTGTCGTTGGAGTGGTCACCTCCGTTTCCATCTCGACCCGCGCCTCTTCTGCTTTAGGTGGATTAGCAGCTTCGCTTTCAATTCGTTTTTGTTCTTCTTCTTCCCATTTCTTCTGCCGTTCCTTTTCCTCCTTTTCAATCGACTTCACATCGACGTAGAGAAATATTGACTCCGACGCAAAGCGATTCCGCGCCAGCAGGAAGTTCTGATCTTCTTCGAGCGGCTTGCTGCCGCGCGGTTTGAGACTGCGGAACGTGAAGTCAGTATCGCTAATCAAAACGAGTGCGCCGGCCTGTTTGATTTGATAAGGCGGCAGCACGGGCGCTGGTTCCTGGTCCTGGACAGCCCTTAGTTGTTGCGGGGCAGTGATGGGCACGACTACTGGTTCCGCGGCGATAGCAGTTGGGTCGGCTGAGCCAACAGAAGCCGCGGGTGTCTGTTTCGATGTCGGCTCTGCAGTAGGCGATGGCGTTGGTGTAGGTGTTGGCAAAAGTGTCGGCAGGAAGCCACGCAACTCCGGATAGAATTTCTTTGCGTCCTCGGGAGAAGAAAACTCGATGGCAACCAGGGTGGTGGGAAGTTTGGGTCTTGACGGCCAACCCGCCACCAGCAGGCGCGAACCTGCCAGAATGTCCGCATGCGCATTAAGCCATTTCACAAGAGTCTTAAACTCTTTTGGCGGGCCGCCGAGTTTCATAACGGGATCAAGCAGATCGGTGACCGCAGATGAACGAATCAATCCGCCTACACCTCTCACCTCGCAATAAACTTTGTAACTGTCGGCGGAGAGCAGCGTGTCAAACGTTGGCGCCGGTGCAGGGACTTCGGCCGCGGGTGGTTTTCTGGGGGCGGTGTTGCGGCGCTGCTGGGCAAGTAGTGGCGAGGAGACAAAGAGAAAAACAAGCAAGAGTGTAATCAGGCGATGAGTTGGTCTAAGCATTTGAACTAAGAGTAACAAAACAAACGAACGATAAAAAGAAATTGATCGCTCAGGTAGTGGACCTGTTGCATTGAGTTAATGCCACTACGCAGCGTGGGCGCGCTTCTATTTCGCCACGCGCCGCCAGACATTCGCTTCGCCTTCGGTGTTGATTAGACGTTTCACCTCGCTGTATGCCGCTGCATAAGCGATTCGCATTTCGTTTGCCGATCTCGCGGATTTGAGTTCGCCAAGCTGTTTCTCGATTTCTTCTATCGGCATTGGTTGCCGTGGCTTGTAACGCGCCACCAGCCGTCCCTCGCCTGCGAGGTGCAATGCCAGGCCTTCCGCAAGCCAACGCGGCGCGCGGCCCCGACCGACAACGTCAACTAAAGTATGTACGAGTTCGTGGCGCACGGTTGTTTCGAGAATTCTACGGCGCTTCAGCGTTGCGAGCGGTTGGAGCTCAATGCGACTTCCTTTGGTAGCGGCTGCCGCCCAGGCAGGTTGTCCGGTTCGACCAACAAAGTCGCCGGTCGTTTCGTTAATGAAGATTTCGAGAGTAGGGAGTTGAGCAGTAATTCCGGCAGCAGCAACGCGCGCGATTAACGATTTACGACTCGACTGAAGAAAGCTTAGCAGTTCTGCCACGTCTGGTTGGCTGACAGTGCCTGGGTAACTGATGCGAAAGTCTTCACTGGAAAGCGTGTGACGAGAAGAGTCCAAAGTCCAACGTCCAAAGTCCAAAGTCGGTTCTGTTACTGACATTGGACATTGGACATTGGACTTTGGACTTTTCAGGAGCCCCCGCTGACGGTTGGGCTTCTGCCAGCTCCACATCAGGTCCGCGGAAGCTGATCGGTATTCGCTGCCGATGCGCGTTGAGGGAAAATACTTCGCCAGAATTTGCCGGTAGCTTGCGCCGCGCGCTGCCATTACATGCGCGCCTTCCTGGCAGAGCCCAAGACCGTGGCCAAACCCGCTGCCGCGAAATATGAAATTCGATCCTGAACGCGAGATTTCGAAACGCGAACTCTTGAGCAGGTTCCAACCAAGCGCGCGGCCGACGATTATCTTGAAGTCCCATCCTTTTACAGTGATTCGCCGATTGCCTTCGACGGCGATTAACTCCGCGCGGCCACTCGCGTCGGTCCGCAGCACGCTTACGCCAACAAGCCGGTCACCAACGTTAGTTCGCGGGTCCGTTTTGAGCGCCTTGAGAAGTTGCGCTTGAGAAATGACATCGGTCCAACTATGGTGCGCCTCGGTGGCGCAGTACTCATCCCGCACTCCTCTCAAGTAAGGAGGCGCCGTCGATCCGCGGGCACCCCACAGCGTCGTCAGGTTCGCCGTTGCTCCACCACACGAGGCGCTAAAGTAAGAATCAGCAAGCTGATTTTCGCTATCCATCAGAACTTCTCCTCGAGTAGCTTCAACGGCCTCGAGAAGAGACTGGGGAACGTAGTTGGCAGAGTCCAGGTCTACCGGTCGATATCTTTGACAGTGGGTTGAAGTGCAAAAATCGTAGCCGTCACGAGCGTGCCGACCTAAGTTCTTAAGAATATAAGTCCGGCTGGCGATGGCCAACGCTTTCAGAGCTTCAGGCTCGCGCTCCATGCTGCCCTCAGCCGCGACGACGCCGCGCACGTAGTCTTCGAGAGGCATGGTGCGCGTGATGTTTTCGCGAACAAGGTGAACACGTACCACCGAAGGGACAACAGGGAGATGCGGAGAATCGGGGAGATTACGTTTGGTCGCCGTGTCCGCGTGTCCCTCGGTATCCGTATCCATTTTCGCTTCGTCACTGCTTCGTGTCTCTTCGTCCCGTTGTTTCTCGATCGTCGAGCGCGCAAATTCATCGAAGATTGGACGCGCCAGTTGAGCCGCCTCGAAGCCGTGGCCCCTGGCCAGAAAGACAAGCACAGCCAGATTTATTTTCTCGGGCGCGGCGTCAGTCTCCGGAGTTGGGCTGTCAACTGGTCGTGATGCAAAACCGATAAACCATCCGTGCGTGCGGAAACCGTTGAGCTCTGTGGCTGTGCCGGTCTTACCGAAGATGTACACCGGCAGTGAATAAAGGTTAGCTTTTTCAGCGCTGCCGTAGCGGACAGCGCCGCGCATTCCTTTGACAATTATTTCCCGGTCCCGATCTTTAATTTCCACCTTCGTCCGCACGTCTGACACGAAGCCGCTTGCGTTTGCGAGGCCAGGCGTGAAGAGATGACCACCGTTAACCAGCGCCGTGTAGGCGTCGATCAGTTGAAGCGGAGTCGCCTGAAGGTAGCTACCTTCGCCGATTGCGTTTTGCGGACGCCAATCGCTGCGCTGCAGTTGTCCCGGCAATTCCCCAGCCGCGTTGATGCCGGTCTTTCTGCCAAAACCAAATTCGCCGAGCGTGCTGTTGAAGCTCGCTTCAGTGAGGCGCTCGCCTACGGTGCTGAAGTAGTAGTTACAGGAATAGGCGATGGCGTCAGTCGGGTTCAGCGGCGGCAGGTCGCGAGGATGCGAACACGTCGTCTGGAATGCGCGATGCGAATACTTTTCGTGGCAAAGAGTGCGCGAGTCCTCGTCAATCACA
>JBGPYG010000184.1:0-7403 GCA_041493085.1 Pyrinomonadaceae bacterium
CGTACACAACTCGCTTCATCTTTTTCGCGATTCCGACCGAGGCCTCGCCCAAGGACGCCGACCTTGCTCCTAACACAAAACTAAGCGGCTGTGGCAACGCAGGAAAATAAGCGAGTGGCGGCACTCCAGCCAGGAGCACCAGCGCATCACCAACTTCCCCGCGAACGGCTTCAATCAATCGCTCAATATCCAACGTCCATCGCCGTGCAGTGTGAAACTCAATAGAATCGTTTACACCCAGGGCAATCAGCACAACGTCGGCGCGACGACCTGCCAACTGTGGAACCAATTCGGTGAGACTCTTGCGAGCGTTAATTCCGGAGCGCGCCACGACCAGCCAACTAACACTTCGCTTCGAGTGTCGGCCCAAGGCCAGGGCAAGCTGGCCGGTCAATGCAGTTTCGTGCGTAGCAGCGCCGATGCCCGCAACCGTCGATTCACCGACACCAATTAGTTTTAGCGGTTCTCCTTGGCCGGCGACCGTTCCCTCCCGCGGCCCGGCAGCGTCAGGAAGGCGCGGTGTGCGCATCCTGAGCCAGTAGCCCTGGGCCAGCAGAACGGGTAGCAAAGGTGGTGTAAGAATAGCGGCGAGGTGTCTGTTCATCGGTTGAGTCTGCGCGGGGACCCATTGGCCCAGGATTAACGCGGATTACACTAATCTGAAAACTGTTCCTCTACTCACACTTCTTGTTTTTGATTTGATCGGCGTTCATCCGCGCAAATCAGCGGCTAAGCTCAAACTCTTTTGCTTCAGCGGCGCGCCGCTCGAACCAAAGTGTCCGATGATTCTTGCAGCCATTCGTCGCCAAATTCTCGCGCCATCATAATTCCACTGCTCGTTTCTTTCCAAATTTGTGAACTTTTGACTCGGCACCCCGCTTGCACTCCTCATCGCATGCTTCAACCATCAGTATCAATCTTACAAGGTCCAACTCCCTATGCCGGCGACTCCATCCCTGCGCGCAGTAATAGTCTACTCGACTCTCCGAGCGTCAGCTCCAATGCATTGGTGGATGCGATTCGGCGCCGCTGGCATCGCGAACGGCGACGGCGCAAGGTGGGTCGTGCCTATGATATGGCGCTCGAAATCGGACGCATGCTTCCGGCCCACTCGCGGGTGCTTGATGTTGGCTGCGGCAACGGCTTCATCGCACACCACCTGTCGGCAATTGTCGGCACGAACGTGTTAGGTATCGATCTGGATGCAGCCACCGAAGCGCCGATTGATTATCAACAATTCGACGGGAGACGTTTCCCGGTCGCGGATGGGTCAGTGGACGCAGCCTTGCTGTGCTACGTATTGCATCACGCCCAGGAGCTCAGCGTAGTTATGAATGAGTTGCGGCGGGTCTTGAGTGATGGTGGTCTCGCGGTGATTTATGAAGATATCCCCGCCGCCTGGTGGGATCGTTTGATCTGTTGGACTCACGATTTGAAGTGGCGCAAACGCACCGGCCCCTGCACCTTTCGTCGCGAATCCGAGTGGCACACTGTATTCAACTCGGCAGGCTTTGAGGTCGTCAACGAGCGTCCACTCTCGCGCTGGCGTAATTTGGCGCATCCGGTTCGGCGTAGGGTTTACGTGCTGAAAGCGACCGGCACCCACAGTGTTGCCGGTCGCCAATTTAGCAAGTGAGTTGAAGTAGAAGGGCTCTACTCTTTGGACAGGATTCATCGGAACACACGAGCCGCGCAGTAGCTCCTAGTCAGCGTGGTAGGCTTTCATTACCACCACGAGAATCGCGTCTTCTTCAAGGGCAGCGAAGGCGGCGGCCTTCAGTTTGTCGGCATACAGGGAAATGATTTCAAAATTCTCTTCGAACGCGTATGGTGTGTCGGTGTAAACAAGACTGATGCGATCTTGAATGTGCAAGCCTGCCTGTGAGAGGTAGCTGCCGTCTAGTCCCCAGATAGTCGTGCACCCACCGAATGTGTAGGTGAATTCTCGCGTGAGGGTGGCTAGTAAGTCTTGATAAGAAGCACGTGGAAGATCGGGCAGATAAACCTCAACTCTTGCCCTTTCGGACAGCGGCAACGAATTGCTCCTTTCGCTTATCGAAGTCCTGGGTCCGCTTCAGTGATTCCTTCGGAGACAGTTTCACTCGCGCCGGACGTTCAGTCTTGACTTCCTTCAGATCCTTCAACCTCTTTGCCATCTAAACCTGCCTGCTTCCCCTGAATCTTTAAACCATACTCTAACACAGCAAAGCTCGCGCTATTTAGCGGCATGTTGTCCGAATGAAACTATTCCCGAAGCAAGGCGTCTTGCAAAGTGCTGAAGGCAATGAACGCCGCCTTGGTTCAATGGTTGATACCAACCACTTCACCGCGCTTCAATGACAGCGATGACTTGCTCTCGTCGGACTGTGGGGAAAGCCGTGAGGAACTCTTCGATGGATTCGTCGCCTTCTAGACAGTCGATTAAGTTCTGGAGCGGAACGCGCGTGCCGAAGAAGACGGGGGTGCCGCCCATGATTGCAGGGTCGGAATGAATGATGCCTTTTAGTTTCTTTTGTTCCATTGGCATCACTATACCAGACGCGCGCAGTTGAATGAAGATGTGGCGCACGCTATTCAACTCGGCAGGTTTTGAGATGGTCACAGAGCGCCCACTCTCGCGCTGGCGCAACTTCGCGCATCCTGTTCGTCGAAGAGTTTACCTTCTAGTGCTAAAGAACAAGGGCCAAAGATAGCTCTCCAGTTTCACTCTTCAACCAGGTCCGCAGACATGGGCGCAGCATCGGGACCTGCTTCGTTTGCGATCCGCAACAACCACTGCAGCTTCTCTGTCTGCTCGTCATTCAGTTCTACAAACTGAACGCCAAACCCTGCGGCGCTGTGGTGTCTAACTTCTCCTTCGAGATAAAGCCAATCATCGTCCGGCAGCAGCACGCGGAAACCGACGATCTCTCCGCGCCTCACTTCGCCAACTGAATCCAGATAGCAACCGCCTTCAGAAAGATCTGTAATTCGCGCACTGTGGGCTTCCGTTGAGCTTTCCCACATTGCGTTCAAGCTGACACTTAATCTTTGTTTGCTTCTTCGATCATCCATGGTCGTTTCGTGCTCCTGTTGAGACCACACCTAACTTCAAATCAAAAGGCCATGGGAGGACATCTTGTTCGCTGTGAGTTTCTGAGCACGAGGTGTCGACTTCAACGATCGACAATCGACGCGTTTATCTTACACCGGCCAGGCGCCTATTCGACATGAAACTTGTGCAGGATTCTATGGACGACCGGGGTGAGCACGATGCCCATGATTCCTATGAATACCAGACCACTAAAAAGCGCATAGCCAGACGCAAAAAGTTTTACTGCTGTGGTCTTAAGCGGATTGACGGGTCCCATGCCTCCCAGAATCATTGAGGCTTCCAGCAGCGAATCAACCCAGCCGAAGCCGCCCAGCCAATGATAGCCCGACACGCCGATGAACAAGACAAGTGAAATTATGCAGCAGGCCAGGCCTACGGCTGCGGCGAGTCGGCGGGCAAACACCGCCAAGGGCGCAAGCTTTTCATGCCTTCGTTCAAGTCCCGGCAGCAGCTTCATGGCTGTCAGTCCGTGGGAAATTGGGTTATCTCGCCCGGCTTACGCAGCATCTTGTTTACCTCACCCAGGTGAGTTTCTTCTTCAGCAATCATCTTGCGAGCGTAGTCTTCCAGAAGAATCGAACGATCCTTCACCAGATCGTGCAGTCTCTTGTAGAGTTCCAGCCCCGTCTTCTCTGCTTCCAGCGACTCGATCAGGATGTCGTTGATGCCGTGCTTATACGTCTCCAGCAGCGCGCCAATTTTCAATGATGGATGTTCGCCAAGGTGTGTCACCAATTCGCCGGCCTGGTTGGCGTGCATGAGACAGGTAGTGGCTTCGCTACGAAGCCAGCTCACAATCGGGATGCGGCTGTGGCCAAAAACCATTAAGGCGTAGTGGGTGTATCTGACGACGCCGGCAAGTTCGGTTTCCAAAATCTCATTCAACAATGCCACTGCCGCCGCGTTATCGAAGTTCTGATCTGACATAACTGTCTCCTGGTTTCATTAACAATTGATGTTTTGCTTTTCAGTTTTACCTTTAGCCTGTGTTTTAATTATTTCAACTTAAACCAGACCACAGCGCGAGGCTCCGGGGTTGAGCCTGCAACACTCTTGAACAACATGCAACGTTCAGCAAAAGCTCATGTAATCATCTACAGCCGTCCTGGTTGTCACCTCTGCGAGGAAGCCAAACAAGCCATCGCAGCAACGGAGTGTCTCGACGAATATACGCTTGAGGAGATCAATATTGAAAGCGATCCAGATTTACTGAGACGTTACCAATATGATATTCCCGTCATTACCATTAATGGCGTCGAGGCATTCAGACACAGGTTAACCGCTGAGGCTTTTCGGGAGAGATTACAAGAAGAAGCGGGGGCAAGCCGCCCTTCCTCACCCCGAGATCACTGTACTTGAATCCCTGAACTTACTTGAGAGACTTCCAAGGCAGAAAGAAAGTCACTCAAGGTGAACAACCTCGCAGGTCAGGAAGGGTGGTTTACCACCGCCGCCGCCGTCGCATTTAGATTCAACTGACAGGAATATTCTTCAATGGACTCAAACAGTCGCTCGCGCTCCGGCTCGTTCGTCGACTGGCGATACGACATCACCAGATCTTTCAGCGTCGCGAGGTCCCGATATAGTCCGGCGTTCTCAATCGGTGGCGTGAGATACGAGATCAGCTCGGCATATGAACGACGTTTGGCGATCGAACCCTCTGAAGGGTTGTTCACGCTGTAGATGTAGATGTTTGGCAACTCTCCAATCAGCCTGTCAGGCCAACACTCGCCCGAAAGGCCAATCTGTTTCCCCGGCATAAACTCCATAGCTCCGTGCGTGCCGACATGAACGACTGCGTCAACATTCAAAATTCTCGAGAGATAGGTGTAGAAGGCCATGAAGCCATGGTGGGGCGCGCCGCTTCGCGCCATCATCAACCTCATCGGGTCGCCTTCGTAACCAAATGTCGGTTGCACTCCGACGAAGACGTTGCCAAGCTGAATACCTTGAATCAGCAGGTCACGTCCAAACGAATTGACGCGTCCCGGCGCGGCGCCCCAATCAGCTTCGACTTCATCAACATAAGGGCAAAGACGACGATACTCAGCAACGCTCATTCGATACGCGATGTTCACCGTAGCGGCGAAGCTCTCTGCGTTTCCTCGGATGAGCCTTTCTCGTAACTCGTCAGCCGAGGCTGGCAGGTCAACGTTGTAGCCGTCGTTTTTGAGTTTGTTGAGAGTGTCCCAAAGGCTCGGGAAAACATCGAGGTCCGCAGCGGTGCCGATGTTTCCTTTGTTAGGCGGAAAACAAAATAGCGTTAACGCGAGCTTCAGTTCGCCGCGCTGCGCGGTGCGCAAGCGATTCCAACGCCGCAAGCGGCGCGCAAACCTGGCGCAGCGATCGTCGAGCGCTATGGGCTCAACTCCGCTTGCTGGTATGCCGCCGTAAATGAAGGGCTCCGTGGCGCCATCGATTTCGGGAATCGCGATCTGCATTCCCGCTTGCACGGGGTTCAGCCCTGTTTGCGACTCGCGCCAGGCGTCGATAGTTTGCGTGTCCAAACTAACTGCCGAGCGGTAAGGTCGATTCAACTGTTGCAGGAACTCACCGGCCGCCTCGCTGTCATTCATCGCCGGCCCGCCAACAAAACTGAAGCCGGTTAACGAGACGATCTGACTGACGCGGGAACGATCCGTTCGGTCTTTGGTCTTTGGTCTTTGGTCTTTGACTTTGGACCTTGGACTTTGGACTTTGGACCTTGCTTCGGACTTTGGACTTTGGACTTTGGACTGGCTATCGTCAACGAAGAATTTACTAACCGCCTCGCGATTATCCATCAACGTTGAAAGCGCAGGGATGACACTCAAGCCTTCCGCCTCGATAGCGCGAATCAGTGCGTCGTAGTGTTTCGTTGTCTTACTAACCACCTGCGGCCGCATTAGCAACAAACCGATCGTTGATTCAGGATCGAGAACAGAATGGACGGTCCCTGTACCTCGCACAGACTTTGGACTTTGGACTTTGGACTTTGGACTTTTGCCCATGTACCATTTTTGATAATCAACAAACGTCTCAAACAGCTTTGTCGCGTCCGGGTGATAGATTGCCACAGAAGGCATGTGGTCTGGCGGCGGCACTTTGATCTGTGCCTGCTTCAAGCGCTCATCGGGCACGTATTCCTTCAGCGCGTAAAGAATCATCGAGCGAATGTTCGCCGGCGTTGGCTGAAGAAAGTAGCAGAAGATATTCAGGTAGTGCTTGACGTCACGCAGTCCCCCAGCTGAGGGTAAGAATCTGAGGATGCCCGGCAATCGATCGATAAACTTCAAATACTGGCCGTGTCCATGCCTGTGACCATTACTTTCTTTGTCCCCTCTAACTTGTCGCCCAACCCACGAAGCAGCCGCTGTCAAGACTCCTATTCCCTGGCCCGCCTTCCTCTTTCCCCCTTCCCCGTTCCCCTTTTCCCCCTTGCTCTTCCCGGCCACCAGTTTCGACAAGTCAAGCCGCCCCATGCGCGTCCTGCGCATCAGGTCAGGCATACAGTTGATCACGATGACCGCGCGATGGCGGGCCTTATGAATTTCGAGTGCAGGCAGCAGGCGCGCTGCGTTTTCGCCATCCATTACGTGAATGATGAAAACGACATCCGAGGCCTGTAGGTCGTGTTCAATCTCACACCACTCGTCGTTGGTGAGTGGCGCGCCAAAGTTGTAAGCCGCAATCTTCAAATCGAGCTCATATTGGCGATTGATTTCCCTCTCCGCCTGTTTCAGCGGCGCCAGCAAGCTCGATCCGACATAGAATGCGGTGACGTTCATACAGCGCCTTCCAGTCGATCATCCCGCCGCCAAACAATGTCATGCAGCTTTTCCAGCACTTCCTCATCCGGATTCCAGTATCCGCGATTGTGCGCCTCGAGCAGACGGTTCGTGAGTGAACGGACGGAATGGGGATTCAGCTCCACTAACCGTTTGAACATGATCGGATCCAACAAAAACGTTTTGGAAATCTCTGTGTAGATCCACGGGTCGACAGCATCCGCGGTCGCGCTCCAGCCGAAAGTGTTGGCCACGTGATTTTCAATCTCAGCGACACCGCGGAAACCGTGCTTCAACATCCCTTCGTACCATTTTGGATTCAGAGTCTTCGCGCGACTCTCAAGGCGAATCGTCTCTTCCAGTGACCGAATCTTCGTCTGTGGTGAAAGCGAATCACACAGGTAGATCGCCGGACGAGATTTGGTACGCGTTTCAACTGCCTTGGAAATTCCGCCGAGATACTCGAAGTAGTGATCAACGTCGGTGATGCCGACTTCGAATGAATCAAGGTTCTGGTATGTCGCTTCCACTCGCGATAGCGC
>JBGPYG010000304.1:0-5287 GCA_041493085.1 Pyrinomonadaceae bacterium
GCAATCGATCGCAGCAACGATGGCACCTTGTGGTTCGCTACCAGCCGCGGTGTCTACGTTTGCAGGCCCAGCACGGCCTGCGTGTTGGCGGCCGCGGACGTTGACGCGCGCTCGGTGGTTGCGAATCGCGCTGGCAATAATATCGAGGCCTGGTTCGCAACGACCGACAACGGCATGCTCAAGATCCGCCTTGATGAAAAGCTCGGCGCGATCGTTTCGCAATTTGACGCCGAACAGGGCTTGCCTTCGCAAAGCGTCTTCGCGGTGTTACCCGAGCGTGATGCGCAGGGCAACGATCTTCTGTTGATTGGCACCAGCCGTGGCGTTGCTCGCTATCAACCTGGACGTACACCTCCAACTCTGTACGCGTCACGCGTGATCAGCAAGCGGGTGCACTCGCCTGCGGAGTTGGCAACCGGACTCAGCCTTGAGTATCCGCAAAACAGTTTGCTATTCGAGGTAGCCGCGATCAGTAGCCGCACCTTCCCGGAGCAATTTCAGTATGCGTTCACCCTGCTGGACGACCAGAATGCAGTTATCAAGCAGAAGCTGTCGCGTGAATCGCAGTTTGCAATCGAAGGGTTGTCGCCGGGGAAGTATCGCGTCATCGCACGCGCGTTTAGCAAGGACCTCGTGGCTTCGGAGCCGTTGTCGTTTGAGTTGAGTATTGCCAAAGCACCCTTTCCCTGGACTTCAACCGCACTGGCAATCCTGCTGGCTCTGGCGCTGCTCGCTTTGCTCTGGGCGATTATGGAAAGGCGCCGAATTGTACGTACCAGTGCCGCCCTCGTCGAAGCAAACAACGAACTCGCCGATGCGCGCTTGAATCTCGCAAACGAAGCCGAGCGTGAGCGACGCCGCATTGCGCGCGACCTGCATGACCAGACCCTGGCTGACTTGCGCCATCTGCTGCTGCTGAGCGATCAACTGCCGGCAAACGGCGCCGGAAGCGGCAAACAGCTTGACCCGGTCGTGTTGCGAACGGAGATAGAGTCGATCTCGCAGGAGGTGCGCCGCATCTGCGAGGACCTGAGTCCGTCGGTGCTGCAGAATGTTGGCTTCGCAGCGGCGTTGGAGTTTGCCCTTTCGCATGCCGTGCAGGACGCGCCGGCGGATAGAAGGTTTGAATATGAGTTTGTTTGCGACGAGTCGGTGGAGGAGCATGCGCAACTGCCGCCAAACGTGCAGATGCAGATCTATCGGATGGTTCAGGAGGCGGTGAGCAATATTTGGAGACACGCCGGCGCAACCCATGTGAAGATGACAGTCGCGGCCGCTCCGGACGGTGATTTTCTTTTACAACTGAAAGACAACGGAAGAGATTTTGATCCGGGCGAGCAGAAGAATCTGGAAGGGCGAGGGATTGCCAATATGCGCGCGCGCGCGAGCTTGATCGATGCTGAAATCTCGTGGGAGAAATCTCCTGAAGGAGGAACTATGTTTACTTTGAAGAAAGCGCAAGCATTGCCAGGTGACTCTCGTTAGCGCTGCGGCTCTGCCGCCTTCCGTGCGGAAAGGCTCTGCCTTTCCGTGATTGCCTTTAGTTTCTCTGAGGCTACGCCTCAAATAGGTGGAGGCGGAGCCTCAAGAATTAAGAAAGCTGGACGGAAAGGCATAGCCTTTCCGCACTGTGCGGCGGCAAAGCCGCAAATCATGAAGATCCCTGTCGCGGAATAAATGGTCAATCACAAAGCCTTCAGCTACAGCGCGGAAGTAGAATCAGCACTGGCCGCGAGGAAGCCACTCGTCGCGCTTGAATCTACCGTGATCGCTCACGGCCTGCCGCGACCCCAAAACCTCGAAACTGCCCGACGCCTCGAACAAATCGTTCGCGAGGCAGGCTCGCTTTCAGCAACCATCGCCATCCTCGAAGGCCGGCTCTCGGTTGGGCTCAGCGACGAACAAATCCGTTTCGTGGCCGAGAGCGAGGAGATCAAGAAGGTCAGCATTCGCGATCTGCCCATAGCCGTCGCGCAGAAGTGGAACGGCGCCACCACGGTCGCTTCAACAAGTTGGATTGCACACCGCGCGGGCATCAAAGTCTTTGCGACCGGCGGCATCGGCGGCGTTCATCGCGGTTCATTACCCGACGTCTCGGCAGATTTGCCGGCACTCGCCACCACACCCATCGTTGTCGTTTGCTCTGGTGCGAAGATAGTTCTCGATCTGCCAGCGACGCGCGAGTGGCTGGAAACTTACGGCATCACGGTAATCGGTTATCAATGTGACGAGCTGCCGGCGTTCTATTCGCGCCGCAGTGGCCTGTCTGTTGATGTTCGGGTTGACTCGCCTCAAGACGTCGCGCAAATTTTTCGCGCGCAGCAAGCATTGGGGATCGAACGCGCCTTGCTGGTGACTGTTCCCGTGCCGGAGGAGTTTGAAGTCACGGCTGCGGAGTTAGAGCGCACACTGAGTGCGGCATTGCTGGAAGCGGACCGCCAACAGGTCGTGGGCCGCGAGCTGACGCCGTTTCTGCTGTCGCGCATGGCCCAGGCGAGCGAAGGTGCAACGCTACAAGCAAACATCGCTCTGCTGGAAAACAACGCGCGCGTGGCTGCTCAAATCGCCGGGGTACTTGCCGATTAGAGAGACCCGCCCCATCCCATATTCCCACATTCCGAAATTCTGGAGTCGTATACGAAAATCTTTACAACCAAGCGGGAACTTTCGCGCATCTCAGCGGCAATCCGCAGGCTCCTCCCCAGGTCAACGATTGACTTCGTCAATAGAAGCAAAGCCATGAGTCTGGAACTTCTTTCCGGACTCACTGTCTAAAACTGTGCAGTCGCGCCTGAGCTTCTCTCCCCGGGCTCTCCGATCAACTTGCAACTTGATAAGGAGACCGACGATGGCATCCAAACACTTCCTGGATAATTTAACCATTACTTCGCCCTGCACTGCGGATTGGAACTCGATGATCGGCAACGATCAAGTGCGCTTTTGCGAACACTGCAATCTTGATGTGCACAATCTTTCCCTGATGACACGCAATCAGGCACAGCGTCTAATAGCTCGCTCAAATGGCCGCCTTTGCGTTCGTTACCACCAGGATCCGGCCGGCCCGCCGTTGACGTTGCCCGTGAAGCAAAAGCTCCACCGCATCGGACGGCGCGTGTCCAAAATCGCCGCTGGAGCATTCACCGCCACTCTGAGCGTCACCAGTGCAGTCGCTCAAAATTCGGCAAGTTCTCAGTCAGGTAATTTGAACCCACCCACTGCTACGCAGGCCAGCGCGCGCTGGGCCTTAAACTCAAGCATCGCGGGCACTATCACCGACCAAAATGGCGCAGTCATACCCGGCGCCACTATCTCTATCTCGAACGAAAAGTTGAGCCTGGCCCTGTATGTCAGCACCGACTTCAACGGGCAATTCCGAATCGACAGCCTGGAGTCGGGTGTCTATAGACTCAGAATTGAAGCGCCCGGGTTTGCTGCGGATGAAACCAACGGAGTTTATCTGCAGGCCAACGGCGAAGCGCGCCTAGACCGGACCTTGAGCGTTGCGACGATCGAAGAGACCGTCGAAGTTGAGAGCGGCGAGCCTGTAATGATGGGAATGGTCTCGATGGTTTCGCCCGAAGATCCGTTCATCAGAGCAGCGCAGGAAGATAACCTGGAAGCTCTCACCGCTTTGATAGCGGGTATGGACGTTAACCGGCGCGATAAGCGCAGCGGCACTACCGCTCTCGAGCACGCCGTGAGAAACGCTAACCGCGAGATGGTACAACTGCTGCTTTCCGCCGGGGCAACTGTAAACGCGAAGAACGGCGCGGGCGAGACGGTGTTGATGATGCTGGACGACGACGCGACCAGTGACCTGGTTTGGGATCTGATCAACGCCGGCGCAGACGTAAAGCTCAAAGATGACTCCGATACTACTGCCCTGATGCAGGCAGCCACTTCTAACAATTCGGAAGCATTGAAGACACTGCTCGATGCCGGCGCGGAGGTAAACACTAAAAACAAACAGGGACGGACAGCGCTGATGCTCGCCGCCTCGGAAGGTTATGTAAATAGCGTTCGGGCGTTAGTTCTCGCCGGCGCGGATATCAACGCCGTCGACAAAGACGACATGGATGCACTGGCACACGCCGCCGAAAACGACCACGCTGTCGTCGTCAGGTTCCTGAAATCCAAAGGAGCAGTCGAAACTGTGGCTCGGGTTGAAAAAACTCAGTAGATTCGATCTTGCTGCTTCGTTGAAATAGGACTTGACCGCCGGGTGAACTCATGCAGCCATCTTCCTGCTGAGATGTGCTACTCTATGCGCCCCAAATTGATAATTTCAGGAGGATTTCATGGCAGACGAGAAAGACACGTGCAAGAACCCGGTTTGCAGTTGTGCTCCTCAGCCCGACGGCAAATATTGTAGCGCTTCATGCGAAGGCACTGGCGATACTATTGAGATTGATTGCGATTGTGGACACCCGGAGTGTAGCGGGAATTTCTAACAGCTACTTTTTCAACCAGGCAAAGGGCGCATCCGGCGCCCTTTTGTCATGATTCGGGCCTCAGGCTTCCGCTTCATTCCTTAGGCTTAGTTGCCCTTCCTATGAAGTACGTTCCCAGAAACAATTCCTTGACATCGATCCTGTCGGCGAGTTGGCGCAAGTCTGCGAGAATATCGACATCCGGATTTCCCAATACTGTTCGATCCAGAGTCCACATCGCCAGCGGCCGATACAGGTCGCCAATCATTCCTTTCGGGATTCGCGCGTCCATGATCACGAGCCGGCCACCGGGCTTTAGTTGATCCCAGGCGTGGCGGAGTATCTCATGGCGCTGAATCATCGTGGCATAAGAAAGACTAAACAGCGCGCCATCCACTTTCTCTGGCAGCGACAACGCGACTGCATCACCATGCAGGAGGTTCACATTGCGCCAACCGTTCCGCTCGCATAAACCTTTCGCCTGCGCCAGCATGCCCTCAGAGATATCTGCGCCATAAACTCTGCCGTTTGGTCCCACCGCGTTGGTCAGGTGCTTCAGGTTTCTGCCGCTCCCGCAACCAACTTCGAGAACGCTATCTCCGGAATTGAGATCTATTGTTCTAACTGCCCTGGCCCGGATACCCGGCGGGAGCAGGAAGACATATTCGAAAACGGTGTAGAAGGGCGCCAGCTTGTTGTAGCGTCGGCGAACAAATTGGGAGTCGTAGTCAGTCCAGGCTTTCATTTGGCCGCCAACTCGAGAAACTGCGCGGCGAGTTTTGGGCCGGTGCCGGCGTCTTCGTGTTTGAAGAATAGAAACGTCTCTTGCCAATTCTGATCGCGAATGCGCCCGAGCC